>USHU01000261.1 GCA_900554605.1 uncultured Actinomyces sp. | reverse complement strand
CTACGCGACCCGTAAGCGCCCGATTGCGGCAGGCAAGCCTGAACCCGGTATCTATCAGCGCGGTGCCGAGCTCCTTGATAGCGAGAATCCAATTGCAGTCGGAGACCGCCTCGAGACCGATATTCTCGGCGCCGTCGCGGCCGGAATCCCGGCACTGCACGTTCTTACCGGAGTCCACGACGCTCGCGCAGTGATTTGCGCGCCCAGGGGGCAGCGTCCCACTTACCTCGCAATGGATATGCGCGGGTTGCTCGAAGAACACCCATCTCCGAAGCACCACGCGGATGGAACGTGGACCTGCGGCGTCTCGCAGGTCGCGCGCCTGCGACGCGATGGCCACCTGACCTTGGACGATCTCGAATTGCGCGAGGGTGCAGTGATCACGATGGATTCCTATCGCGCACTTGCCGCCGCAGCGTGGGATTCGTCCTCTGATCTTGACGTGGTATGCCCGACTTTGACGGTTGTTGCCAACGATGACCCCTCTGGTGTCTTCGAGGCGCTCGAAGAAGAAACTGTTGGAGCTCCCGTTTCCTTTGCCGAGCAGGCGGTGGGAGACGAGGACGCGCTTGAGTTTCTTCCCGGAGAAGAAGACCTCCAAGAACTCCTGGCCGAGACCGCTGATCTTGAAGAGCAGGACGACTGATTATGCCGTCTGAAGTGAGCGAGACTGGGAGTTCATCCTTGCCCGATAATTTTGATGAACTTCCAGTCGCGCAGCAGATCGAGTTGCTCGAACAGCTCGATCTGCGCCTTCGGCGCAAACTTGAGGAGCGCGTTGCCCCATGAAATTGCGTCGTATTGATTCGGAACTTGTTCGACGGAACATGGTGCGCTCGCGTTCTCACGCACAAGAGTTGATCGCGCAGCGACGAGTCCTTCTCGATGGACAGATTGTTGAGAAACCCGCGCGCCAAATGGATCCGGCGCAGGCTTTGGTGATCACTCAAGGAGATGATCCGGACTACGTTTCTAGAGGCGCCTTTAAACTTGCAGGTGCTCTCGATGCCTTGGCCGATCGCGCGCCGACTGTTGAAGGACGTCGATGCATGGACGCGGGGGCTTCGACTGGGGGCTTTACTGATGTCCTCCTTCGTCGAGGCGCGGCGAGCGTCGTGGCAGTTGATGTCGGATACGGCCAATTAGCGTGGCGTCTTCAAAGCGATCCCCGTGTGGAAGTCATGGACCGAACGAATGTGCGGCTCATGAAGACCGGAGATATCGACCCAGCACCGCAGTTGGTCGTGGGGGATCTTTCATTTATTTCTTTGACCCTGGTGCTTCCTGCCCTGGTTGCTGTAGCGGATCCGAAAGCAGATTTCCTGCTCATGGTTAAACCGCAATTCGAAATTGGTAAGGATCGTCTCGGAAGCGGTGGAGTGGTGAGGAATCTCGATCACCATCGAGAGACTATTGCCAAAGTTATCGAGTGCGCGCACAATCTTGGTCTTGGGATTGCTGCCGTTGAGGCCTCGCCGCTTCCCGGACCTTCTGGAAACGTCGAGTATTTTGTATATATGCGCGCTGACCATCCCGAGGCTCTTGAAGAAGATCAAATTCCAGGAGCTATCGACAGAGCAGTCCTCGAGGGGCCTGCTGGACGCACACGCGCGGCGCACGTAGCCGACGACGCGCAGGAGGGATCGGCCTCGTGAAGAAAATTCTCTTAGTCCGCCACGTCCAACGCCCCGCTGCTATCGCAGCAACTGAAGTTGCAATGCGCGAGTTGGCGCAGCTCGGTATTACCGTAGTCAGTGAGGATCAACTGGAATCCGAAGTAACTGGCCCTGAGTCTCCCGAACTTGTTCTTGCAATGGGCGGCGATGGAACGATTCTTGCCGCGGCAGAGAGTGCTCGTCGCTACGACATTCCTCTCTTGGGAATTAACGCAGGGCATATGGGCTTCCTTGCCGAGGCCTCTCCTGAATCGATCCCGAAGCTCATGCACCGCCTTGCTACGGGTGATTTTGAAGTTGAGAAGCGCTCAACACTTGACGTCTCGATCAAGCTTCCCGG
>USHU01000260.1 GCA_900554605.1 uncultured Actinomyces sp. | reverse complement strand
GCGGGAGAAGCTCCCGAGGCAGCAGTGAGCTCCTTTTGCGCATCCCGGGCCCGCTTTGTCATGGGGTGGATCAGAACTCGCTGGTATTGTTCTGGCGTCAACGTCGCCATGGCCTCGGTAATCTCACCATTGACGCTTAAGCCGCGTGCCGCACCGACTTCGCGAAGTGCTTGTTTGCTCAATGCGACGCCAAAGCTCGCAAGGGTTAGACGCGCATTATCGAGCAGGCGCGCACGCCACATCTGACCCCGACTGAGCGGGCGCACGCACATTCCCCACTGCCGTTGTGCACGCGTTTCTGGATCATCATCGCCCGAGTCAGTCGCAACGATGGTAAAGCTCATGCGCGAGCTCGGTGCATCAAGAAGAGCAAGTCTTTTCCGCGTCGCAGCATCCTCGTACAGCAGAGAAAACCAGCGCAACGCGCAGCGCGCATGCGGGGCGGTCAAGGAACCTGAGTACACCTGTCCGCCAGGAACCTCAAGATCTTGCGGCGCAGCATTGTTCATCCAGTGAGCAAGCAGAGCAACGACATCTCCCCTGCGAGCTGGGCGGGCGACATATCCCCCGTTGCTGCGAATCCATTCTGGGAGCCAGGCTCGAAGAGTCAGAGCAATCGAGCGGGCCTCTGGATCTTCGAGGTCTTCGATCCTGCCGTGACGCTCCCAAAATTCTATTTCTTCGACGCTGGGAGTCTGAGGCCACGAGATCAGGTGTACCCGCAGGGATTCCATTGCGCTTTGCCACTGGTCTCTTCCGGTTGCTACCAGCACCTCAGCTTCGCGCCTGCGGCGAGGTAGGCGAACATACGCTGGATAGGAACCGATGTCCTCTGAGTCGCATTCCTCAAGGTCCGCGAGCAGAGTGCACAGTTGAGTGCGCCGAGCCGAGGCCGCACTCGCCTCGGTGTCGCCCGAAGCGTTGAGGGCAGCATAAGCGGCCGAGACGAATGTTTCACTTTCAACTCTGCTGCGTTGAAGGGCAATCCATTGCGCTCTCTCCTGAGTATCCCCCGGACGTGCAAAGCCACCCGCGGGTGGAGTTGGCGCCTCGCAGCCCACGACTAAGGGAAGATCCTGAAAGCGCGGGATACCCAAGGCCTCGGCAATCCCATCGGGGCCAAGCGAAAGGAAACATATGCCGTCGAGGAGTTGGTTGCGGTCAACGTAGACGTAATCCGCACTCAAGAGCGCCATCCGCAGCTTCATGATGAAGCGGTGGATGGCAGCTTCTGGTCCAAAGCGGCGCCAAGCCATCGCCTGCTCGAGTGAGTCGAAATCACTGATCGATACGGTCGATGCAGTCCAGTTCACGCGGGCAGGCGATTGAAGGCCGTTGGCGTCAGGCATTGTTCACGACTGAGTTGGAACCTTGATCGCGCGGGGACCTGCCTGCCATGCATCCCATGCCGACTGAAGAATCTCGGCCACGCCGTAGTTTGCTTTCCAACCCAAATCCACCGCGATTGACTGCGGATCACCGATAAGCATCGGCGGGTCACCGGCGCGACGGTCAAGCTCATCAACCGGGAAATCCCAACCGGAGACAGCGCGCAGACCATCGATGATTTCACGAACGGAGGTTCCAAGTCCGGTACCAACGTTGAATTGACGGTGCGCGGGAACGCCACGATTGAGAGCGTCCAGAGCATAAATGTGTGCGTCTGCCAAGTCCTTGACGTGGATGTAGTCACGGATACACGTGCCATCATCAGTCGGGTAGTCAGTTCCGAAAATCTTCGGGTTTTCGCCGCGAGCAAGGCGGTCCAAAACCATCGGAACCAGGTTCAAGCACGCGGGGTCCGCCAGGTCATTCCATCCGGCTCCGGCGACGTTGAAGTAGCGCAGGCCAATCCAATTCAGTCCCCACGCACGTTCAGCATCAGCCCTCATCCACTCACCGATGAGCTTGGTTTCACCGTAGGGATTAATCGGCTTCTTCTCGATATCTTCGGGGATCACCGGGACAGGAGGCATTCCGTAGACGGCTGCGGAGGAGGAGAAGATCATGTTCTTCACTCCGGCCTCTTCCATCGC
>USHU01000259.1 GCA_900554605.1 uncultured Actinomyces sp. | reverse complement strand
CGGCAAGAGCGAATTCGAATTCCGCCCCGGTCCGATCTTCACGAATCTTCTCCTCGCAGACGAAATCAACCGCACGCCTCCCAAGACTCAGTCTGCTCTTCTTGAAGCAATGGAAGAACACCAGGTCAGCGTCGACGGGCAGACGCGTCCTCTTGCCTCGCCTTTCATGGTAATTGCGACGCAAAACCCCGTCGAATACGAGGGCACCTATCCCCTCCCCGAGGCCCAGCTGGACCGTTTCCTCCTCAAGATCGACCTTGAACTGCCCTCACGCGATGAAGAGTTCAATATTCTTCTGCGCCACCAAAACGGCTTCAACCCGCGCGACCTTGCCTCCGCTGACCTGCATCCGGTCGCCAACGCCACTGATATCCTCGCCGCACGCGAGAGCGCCGCACGCATCGAGGTTTCTCCCGCGGTGCTGACCTACATGGTTGACCTGATCCGAGCCACCCGCACCTCCCCCGCGGTGCGCATCGGTGTGTCGCCTCGTGGCGCTACAGCTTTGCTCCGCGTGTGCCGCGTCTGGGCGTTCCTCCAGGGCCGCTCTTTCGTGACTCCTGACGATGTGAAGGCAATGGCCCACTCTGTTCTCGCCCACCGCCTGAGCCTGAAGGCAGAAGCAGAACTCGAAGGCCTCAACGCCCACTCTGTCATCTCCTCGATCTTGGAACAGGTCCCGGTACCTCGCTGATGGCTCTGTCATGGCGCGCTAGTATCCCCGTTTTTGTGGGGATCATTCCCCTCTTTTTCTTCCCGACGTCGCTCTTCTTCTTCGGGTGGCTGGTCCTATGTGCCCTCCTATGGGCATTTGACGCAACAATGGCGCCTTCGCCGCGACAATTGAGCATCGAGCGCTCGATCGATACTCCGATTCCGGTCGGAAACCCCGCCCACTCGCGCATCGTTCTTCGCACTCCTGTGCCGATGCGCCTTGATCTCCGTGATGCCTGGCCGCCCTCGACCCACCCTTCTCCCTACTCGCATTCCCTTGTCGCTCAGCCGGAGATGGAATCTCGAGTGACAACAACCCTCCACCTTGAACGCCGAGGCAGTATTCGCGCCGACTATGTGACGGTTCGTTCCTGGGGTCCTTTGCGAATGGCCGCGCGCCAGACCTCAATTGTTGCGCCGCTCAATCTCAATGTCTTACCCCCCTTCCGCGCGAAGAGGCTCTTGCCTTCGCGTCTTGCGCGCCTGCATGAACTTGAGGGAACGACCGCGACGGTTTTGCGTGGTCCCGGTACCGAGTTTGATTCGCTTCGCGAGTATGTCCGCGGTGATGACCCGCGAGATATTGACTGGCGTGCCTCGGCCCGCTCGTCTGACTTAGTGGTGCGTACGTGGCGTCCTGAGCGCGATCGCCACGTCATGATTGTCGTCGATGCCGGACGATCAGGAGCAATGCTCTTGGGAGAGCCTCAAGAAGCAGATTTGGGCGATAAGGACCTCGTCGAGCTGGGAGTTGCTCCCCGTTTAGACGCTCAGATCGAAGCTGCCCTCCTTTTGGGAGTTCTTGCCGATCGCGCGGGCGATCAGGTGCATATGCTTGTCGTCGACCGTGAGATTCACGAAGATCTTGCGCAGCAGCGTGCAGGAGCTTTGATTCGCGAGGCTGCGAAGGCCTTTTCGCGCGTCCAGCCTTCCTTGCTTCCCCTTGACTGGCAGTTGGTGATCAACGCGGTCGATAAGCGCCTGCGCCACCCCGGCCTCGTTGTCTTGCTCACCGAGATTCCCCCAGCCGCCACAGACGTTGATTTCTCCGAGGCCATCGCGACGCTCAGCAAGCGCCACCGCGTCATCGTTGCCGGCGCACGCGATCCGGAGCTGGGTCGCATGAGTACGGATTGGACCGACGCTCCGTCAGCTTTCACGGCTGCAGCAGCAAGCGCTACAAGTCGCGATCTGGACGCGGGGGCACGCGATGCGCGCAGCGTGGGGGCCTATGTGATCGACTGCGATGCGGGTTTCTTACCCGCGCGACTTGCCGACACCTACATCGCCTTGAAGAAGGCGGGCAAGCTCTAAATCAGATGACGGGGGTCGAATAACCCGCGTCC
>USHU01000258.1 GCA_900554605.1 uncultured Actinomyces sp. | reverse complement strand
AGAGTGGCCCGGAGTGATAACGACACCGGTGAGGGTCGTTCCCAGAGGGATCAACAAGAACCCGGGAATGATGTAGGTCCATGCGATGACTTGGGGGCCGATCATTGACCAGCGGGAAGCCAAAGCGACGAGGCCAAGAATTTCAGCGACCGCGGCGCTGAGGATTGGCTGGAGCGGAGTTTGCGCAACAACCCCGCTCAGGCCTCGTGCGGCCATAGGAAGAGAATCGGTAGGAGCGCAGCGAATGAGCAGCGCCAGGGCGCCAATACCCAAGGGGAGGGAAGCAACAGCAACAGCGATACGTTCGCTTTGGTGGCGCTCGAAAGGCATGAGCTCCTCAGCCTCTGGGTTCTTCGCGCGGGCGCGGTGGGTCAGGGCCAACGCAACTCCCGAACCTAGAAGGATTGCGGCCACGCACACCGGGTAGAGATTCCAACGCTGAGCAGCGGACATGTCATCGGCTGAAAGGTTTGCAGCAACAAGGAAATGAATGCGGAAATAACCAAAAGTCTGCAGGAAACCGATGATCAGCGCCCAAGCGGCAGCGACGAACATTCCGATGGAATGACGCTCGCAGTTAATTGAAATCATGCCCAAAATGATGGCTGAAAACGCCATACCAATCATGCCCTCGACGGAGGCCAGGGGTACGCCGATAGCCGCACGTGCTTGAAGATCCGCAAGGGACATCCCCATGAGGATCAAAGCAACGGGCGCAAAGATGGCAGCGAAGAACGCTGAGCGCAGAGCGGAGCCGGGCGGCAAGGACAGTTTGGACATATGTCAAGTATGCCGCTATTTGCTGGGAATTGAGCGGCGTGCCCAATACCCGATTCCGATCCCACCCACGAGGGCCAGTGGAATCATGGCAAGCGTCATGCGCGTACGCTTTCGACTGCGAATCCGAACGGTCTGGGTGAAGGTGTGGATGGGCCATTCGCGCTCGCGGGCGATTGCGGCAAGGGACCGATCAGGGTTGACGGCCTGGGGATGGCCGACAAGCTCAAGCATGGGAAGATCCGACACGGAATCGGTGTAAGCGTAGGACTCGCTGAGATCCCACCCGCGTTCGTCGGCGAGTTTTCGACAGGCTTCGGCTTTTCCGGCTCCGTGGTTGAAGTGAGTGATCGTCCCGTCGACCAGCCCGTCTTGTCCGCGTCCAACAATGGTGGATAGCGCATCGGGGATGGAGAGCAGGTGGGCGATCGGCCGGACTATCTCCATGGGTGAGGCGGAGGCGATGACAACGTGGTGACCCAGGAGCCGGTGGTGGTCGATGAGCGCAAGGGCTTGGCGGTAGCACAGGGGCGCGATGCTTGAACTCGTGACACTGTTGACGATTTTCTCTACATATTGAGGGTCCCAGCCGCGAGTAAGCTCACCGAGGGCATGCATCATCGATCGCATCCGGTCATCGTCCGCACCGGTGAAGAGATAGGGGAGCTGGACGATGGTTGCCCGCAGGGAGTCCCAGCGACTCATGACACCCGCGTGGACCAGTGGGGTGCTCAGCGCCATTGCCGAGGCCGTGGCCAAGATGGTCTTGTCGAGATCGAAAAATGCGGCGATGTGGCTATCTTCTGCGAGGGCTTGGCGATTTTTCCCCGGAAAAGGAGGTTTCGGGGAATCGATGTTTTCGTTGAGAGTGGACATCATCGGCACCTTCAGTTGATGTGGATGCAACATTGCTATCCACAGAATTGGGATTACTCCTAGTTTTCCACAGATTCAGATGGGGCACGTGCATTCTCTACAAGGAATATTCACGCTTGAAGAATGACACGAATGGGAATCGTTGCGTGGAGTGGGCTTGAAGGAAGGGCAGTGGAATCGCTGCGTGCGGTGTGTGCTGTTCTTGGGATGCGCGTGTGGCAGGGGAGTCCCCATGATCTCAATGGCGCTCGAAAGGGATCCTCGTGCAGCAGTTCGCGCGAGGAGATCAACAGAATCGAGGACCTCGTCAGTGTGGTCATTGCGGATTCATCGCAGCGTTCAGGCTGGGAACACTTGGGACTTCATGTCATCTGTGTGGGCGAGGGGCTTCGACTTCCCGGTGGGGA
>USHU01000257.1 GCA_900554605.1 uncultured Actinomyces sp. | reverse complement strand
GCGCTGGCAGAAATCTTGGGAGAAGAGGACGCTGCCCGAAAGTGCGCCATTTCTGTATCGGATCCCACGGCCTCGGCAGTGGGGGAGGATACGCCGGTGCTGATTCACGACGCTGCGCGCCCCCTGGTGTCTGCGCAGCTGGTTCGGCGGGTCATCGAAGCCCTCCGATCCGGTGAGAAGGCTGTCATTCCGGGGCTTCCGGTTGCCGATACCTTGAAGAGTTTCCGCCTGATTGACGAGGCCTCGGCGGGGGAATCCTCGAGCGCGCGCTATGTCGATGCGACCGTTGATCGTAGTGGACTGGTTGCTGTCCAAACTCCTCAGGGATTTCCGTGGTCGGTGATTCGGGAACTGCATAGGGGTGCCGCGTCCTTTGGAAACAGTGAGGAAACAGCGCTTACTGATGATGCAGGCTTAGCTCAGAGCGCGGGGATTCCCGTTCGGATCGTCCCGGGTGAGGGGCGTGCACTCAAGATCACGACCCCAATTGATCTGGTTTTTGCTCGTGCGATCCTAGCCGAGGGCGCTCAAGCTTGACGACCATCACATCTATTTTTTCTTTTTCTGAACTGTGCCGTGCTAGGTTCACTTGTAGGCCTAAGGTCGTAGGCGCATAAGGAGTGAGTATGAGTGAAACGACGACCCCTCAGTCGATGAATGCTTCGTCGAAGAAGAAGTCATCGATCCTGACGAAGCCCGTCATTGAATGGGCGATGTGGGACTGGGGATCGGCAGCGTTCAACGCAGTTGCAACGACTTTCGTCTTTTCGGTGTACCTGACACACGATGGCACATTCACCGACAAGGGAACTGCCAGCGATTACCTCTCGTGGGGTCTTTTCGCTGCGGGAATCATCATCGCACTCCTGGCCCCGATCACCGGACAGAGGGCAGACCGCCGTGGAAAAGGTGGCGTCGCGCTCTCAATCTTCACGGTTCTTGTGGTGATCTGCCTGGCGTTGATGTTCTTCGTTGCGCCGCAGGGACCCCTGGGTCCGCGTGGGGGATTGCTGTTGGGCATCGGCCTGCTTGGTGTGGGAAATATTTTCTTCGAGTTCGCCTCGGTGAACTACAACGCGATGCTGAACCACCTGTCAACGAAGGACAACATGGGCCGTATTTCGGGCCTTGGATGGGGTTCGGGTTACGTTGGTGGAATTGTTCTGCTCCTTATTCTGTACGTCGGCCTCATTAACCCCGAGGTCGGTTGGTTTGGAATCACCCACGAGAATGGGCTGAATATTCGAGTGTCGATGGTCGTTGCCGCGCTGTGGATGCTGCTGTCCTCTTTGCCGTTGATGCTCCACCCGGTTAAGCCCAAGCACATTGATGAAAAGCACGGCGAGCACGAGACCCTATGGGATTCCTACCGCAAGCTGGGAAGCACGGTGAAATCCCTGGCTAAGGACACTCCGCACACCCTGTTCTTCCTGATCGCTTCGGCGGTATTCCGTGACGGACTTGCTGGTGTTTTCACCTTCGGCGCGATCTTGGCGGGTACCGCTTTCGGCTTCACATCGGGTGAAGTAATTATCTTCGCGATCGCCGCGAATATCGTTGCAGGAATTGCCACAATTGCGATGGGCACCTTGGATGACGTCATTGGCCCGAAGCAGCTCATTGTGCTGTCACTGAGCTGCATGGTGGTTGCGGGAATGAGCGTCTTCTTCCTGCACAACGGCGGAAAGATCATTTTCTGGACTTTTGGTTTGGCGCTGTGCGTTTTCGTCGGGCCGACTCAGTCTGCATCTCGGTCTTTCCTGGGACGCATGATTCCCGAAGGTCGTGAAGGCGAGGTCTTCGGGCTTTACGCGACGACAGGACGAGCAGTGTCCTTCTTGGCCCCCGCGATGTACGCGGTGTTCTTGAACCTTGGCCGCAGGTGGACGCCGGCTGGCCACGACTACACCTACTGGGGAATTCTGGGCATCATTTTGATCTTGGCTCTGGGCTTGATCTTGACGCTCTTCGTTCACCCGGCGAAGGCGCGGCTCGATAGCCTGCAGTAGCTTGGGGCGGTAGCCTCGACTGGGCCAAAGTTGCCTGGCCTGCAGTAACCGG
>USHU01000256.1 GCA_900554605.1 uncultured Actinomyces sp. | reverse complement strand
CGGCAAGCTTGAGCGAGGCTTCGGCGCGGCGGACTACCTCGGCGCGCACCTGCGCATTCTCTTTGAGCCTCAAGGTTCCCGGCATTCCACCGGGCAGGAACACCACCGTGTATGATGCCAAATCTGCGTCATCAAGCATGAGATCTGCGACGAGCTTGATGCCATGCGAGCTTGCGACGTGACGCTCGTTTTCAATTGAAATGAGGTCCGCCCGAATCCCCGCACGATAGAGAGCATCGACAACCGCAAGGGCTTCGACTTCCTCGAATCCGGTCGCCAGCAGAACGGCGACAGTGTCGGTGGACGAAAGGGTGGTAGGCGTTGGCATAAGTCCTCCTCAGATGGGCAGCCTGACGCGCGGCACGCGCGCTGCATACCTTCAGGGTAACGCAGGCTTATGCCCGTCGAAGTCGCAGCTACTCTGAGCGCAGGGCTTCGACAGGGTCTTGGCGAGATGCCCTCGAGGCCGGAATCAAGCCAGCGATAACGGTCAAACCGACCGAGATCGCAATCAAGATTGCCGCGGTAAGCGGGGATAGCTGAGCAATATTGCTCACCTGGAACCCCTGCTCGGCGATCGCATTGACCACGCCACAGATCCCATAGGTGACAGCAACACCGATGATGCCTGCGATCAGGCCTTCGATAAAGGTTTCCGCGTTGAAGACCGCAGAAACATTGCCCTTTGAGGCACCGATCGATCGAAGAATACCGATTTCTTTCTTGCGTTCAAGAACTGAAATGTAGGTGATGATCGCGATCATGATTGAGGACACGACCAGCGAAATCGACACGAAGGCGATGAGGAGCCACGAGATCACGTTGACGATCTTCGTCACCGAACTCATGAGTACGCCCATGACATCGGTGTAGGTGATGACCTGATCGGTCTTGCCCGCGCTTTCCTTGTCTGCGTTGTACTGGTCGAGGACAGCCTTAACGGAGTCCTTGTCCTTGAAGGTCTTCGGGTAGATCGAGATACTGCTCGGTGACTTCAGGTCAGCCCACCCCAAATCGCGCAGGTTCGTCTCAAGCGTGGGGACGTTCGTTGAGAACATCGTCGCCATCAACGCGGCAAGGGACTTCTCATCAAGATTCGACGAGAATGCCGACGCCATAGCCTCGGGATCGAAGTGGAAGGCGCTGCTCATATTCGTTGCGAATTGGCTCATTGTCGCACTGATCTGCTGACCAATTGTCTCCGAAAGCTGAGTCATCATCTGGGTCATGGCAGTCGCCATGGTCTCTTGCAAGACCTGACCGATCGCCGCAGATACTCCGCGCATCAGATTGCCACCAAGCTGCGCGGCGATCTGAGCCGAAATCTGGTTCGCAAGTTCCGTTGACACCTGAGAGGCAACAGAGGCGAGCGCCGGGTCATCGCCAAGTGCCGCTTGCAAGTTCGCCATCAGCTTGTCGCGATCAACGACCTGGTCAGAAGAGACGGCGGTATTGATCTGTTGAATGACCGAGGGCTGAGAGAAGTACTCAGAGACCAGCGTAGAAAAGTCCGTGGAGCCGCCCGCGGCAATCTGGTTTTGCGCGTAGTCCTGGAAGCCCTGAAGGATCTGGCTCGCCTGCGAACTTAAGTACGTTCCGGCGGTATCCTTTACCGCGCCATCCGCCAGCGTCTTACGGATAATCGCGGGGAAATCAACGTTTTGCAGTTGTGGAACGCTCTTGCTGAGTTCGCCCAGGTTGAGCTTCGAGGGATCAATCTGCACAGCCGAACCGTCGGCGGGAACAAGCTTCGAAAGATCAATTTTCGACAGGTCCATTCCCGACAGATCTAGGTTTGAAAAGTCAAGGCTGGATAGATCCATTCCACTGAAATCTAGGCCCGAGAGGTCCATTTGCATGGCCGATGGGTCGATAGAGAATGCCGCAGAAAGCTTGTTTTGATCGACCGTAAACAAGCTGGACATGTCGAAACCGCTGGAACGGTCCTTCGAGGAATCTGCTAGCTCTTGGAAGGTCTTTCCAGTGAAGACATCGGTCTTCGGGTTCGCCCGCTGATCCTTAACGATCTGACTATCCTCGGCCTCGCGAATGATCTGGCGGGT
>USHU01000255.1 GCA_900554605.1 uncultured Actinomyces sp. | reverse complement strand
TCCCCAGGAAACATCAGTCACACCTGCCTGGAAACATCAGTCACACCTGAGAACCCCAAGAATGACGTTTTGGTGCACAGTTTGAGAGGCAATGTCCTCATGAGCGCAAACATATGTTTCGTAGCTACAAAGACATAGGCACTGTCAGGAGCACTGAGTCGCTGAGCTAGCTTGCTGCCACGTCCCGGGCAGACGATGTGTGCTGGCTAAACAAGTACCGTTATGTGCTTTCAGTGATGGAATGAGAAGTGCCCGCGAACGGAAGTTCGCGGGCACAATGGCATCTACCAACGATGGCAGATCACTTTAGATCCACGTTGGGAACCACATGTGGAAGTGCCAGAAGTTGTACGAGATGAGATCTCCTCGCCATAGAGGCATGAAGAATACCGCGCAAGCGGTAATGAGTGCGGTAATTACCAGAGCTCCTAGCGCCCAGCGCTGACGGACACCGGCATCGGCGCCCATCCAGCGATAATCGCCGGGTTCAAGGGGCTGAGAATCATACATGCGGTCTGGATCAACCCAGGTGCGTGTCTGGTCCAACATATAACCGAGCAGCCAGGCGACGCTCAAACATACAAAGGGGACGAATGCGATCGTGTAGAAGTTGAAGATCGTTCGGTTCGCATTGAGATACCACGGGAAGTAGAGCGCCAGGTAACCGCAGACAACGAATCCAGTGCGCCAGTTGCGATCTCGCAGCGTGACAAAGAGCAGGATAAAGAAGGCCACGGCCCCGACCCACCACAGGAGCGGATTACCCAAAGCTAGAACCGCGTGGACGCAGTCTGACTTGTCGCAGGCGCCAGACGCGACCTTGTCCCACGCAAAAGACGTCGGACGTGCCTGAACGAACCACTGCGCCGGGTGCGCCTGATAGGTGTGAGGCGTTGTCAGCCCAGTGTGGAACTTGAACATTCCCACGTGGTAATCCCACAAGTCCTGGAAGGCGCCAGCAATGCCGTGATTGCGGTGACCATACGCATTCCAATGAGTAAACCAGCCGAACCACGAGGCGATATAGGTGATGATCGCCGGGGGAACCATTGCCAAAAATGCAACTGAAGTGTCGTTGATGAGCGTTGCCGAAAACGCGCGAGGATGCCCCATTCGCCTGCGAGTCATCCAGTCGCGGACGGCAACAAACAAACCGAGAACAGCCAGGACATACAGGCCCGACCACTTCACCGACATCGCCAAGCCGCTCAAAATACCGGCTGCAAGGAGCCACCAACGCGAGCCCGCGTGAGGTCCAATTCTCTTGGGATCATCGGGATCGGGCGTCCAATCGGAGAGCCGAGAGACCAATCGCGGATGCGTAATCTCTTGGTCTTTGAGTACCGCCAGGAAAGCTGCTGCGGCGAACATCGCCAAAAAGACATCCAGCAGGCCCGTTCGTGACAAAACAATCGCAATACCATCGGTTGCCATGAAGAACCCAGCAAGCGCAGTGATCGCCGGGGAACGGAACAGGTGCTGTGCAATACGGGCAGTCAAGAAGACCAAAATGATACCTGCGATCGCCGCGCTGATGCGCCAACCGACAGGATTCGTCGGACCGAATACGCGCATCCCCAGTCCGATCAGCCACTTTCCAACCGAAGGGTGAACGACGTAACCACCCTCGGCAGAAAGCCCTGAAAAATC
Source organism: uncultured Actinomyces sp. (assembly GCA_900554605.1). Taxonomy (GTDB): domain Bacteria; phylum Actinomycetota; class Actinomycetes; order Actinomycetales; family Actinomycetaceae; genus Pauljensenia. The sequence goes on along the minus strand of USHU01000255.1, from coordinate 450 downwards.
GCCTGAAATAAACGCGGGATCGGTATCTTTCGCCCAACTTCCCTCATATCCCAAAGCGATTTGAGAGTAGGCATCTTTGACGTAGTATGTCTCGTCGAAAATGAGCGTTCGGATAGTTCCAAGTCCCGGAAGACGAATAAAAGCGGCAAGAATCGTCATCACCCACGTAGCGATCCAACCCGCACGCGCAGACATGGGCAGCTGTGCCCAGCGGGGGATAGCGACGGGTTTCCACCTGCGCGCCTCGGCCTCGCTCACTTCTTCGGAAGACTCAACCTCTGCAGACTCTTCCCCGCGCTCCGAGGCCGACTCCTCGTTGTCTCCATCAATCGTCGTCCCGGCATCCGCAGCTTGCGCATCAGCCTCGGACTCAGGCTTTTCCTGAGACGCAGCCACGGGAGGAGCTGAAGCGCTGTCGTCACTATGCGCGAGGTCTTCTGCGCGCACCTC
>USHU01000254.1 GCA_900554605.1 uncultured Actinomyces sp. | reverse complement strand
ACGGCCAGCGCAACAAGCCTGCCCTATCGCCAGGTTTTTGAACAGTGGGTTGCCAACCTCCCCGAGGAATGGGGATTCACCCCCGAAAACCAGATCGGCCAGCTCCGCAGTGCAGCGCTTCCCATGAGCTTGAACCGCAAGCCTCACTACACCAACGGATTCCTTCTTGTCGGGGACGCCGGTGGAATGGTTTCGCCCTTTAACGGTGAGGCCCGCGATGAAGGCGGGGCGCTACGCTGCCGAAGCGATGGCTCAGGCTCTTTCGCGGACTCACCGGGCGGGAGTAGACCGCGCGATGAGCGCCTACCCGCAGCGAGTTCGCGACGAGTACGGCGGCTACTACCAGCTTGGGCGCATTTTTGTTCGACTCATTGAAAATCCCAAGATCATGCGTCTGTGCACGACCTACGGTCTGCCCATCCCGCGCCTGATGACCCTGGTTCACAAACTTCTGTCGGATGGCTTCGAACGCCAAGGCGGCGATTTCGACGACCGACTGATTACGACCCTATCCAAGATGGTGCCATCAGCATGATGGCCACGAAGGTACACCCGATGTGGGAGGAACGATGACCAATCCCTATGTTCCGCTGCTGATCATGGCCGCAGCCGCCATGGTCCTTGCGCTTGGCGGGCTGGGCGCATCCGCAATTCTGGGGCCAACGCGTAAGAACCGGACGAAGGCCGACAACTACGAATGCGGTATCGACCCCACCGAACAGCACCTGGAACGCGGACGCTTCCCCGTTCGCTACTACCTGGTCGCTATGACATTTATTGTCTTCGACATCGAAGTGGTGTTCATGTACCCGTGGGCCGTCAGCTTCAACCAGCTCGGACTCTTCGGATTGGTCGCCATGCTGACCTTCATCGCGGTGATCACCGTCCCCTATATCTACGAATGGCGCCGCGGCGGACTGGATTACTGAGGTAAGAGGAAAACAATGGGAATTGAAGAGAGCCTGCCTGCAGGCATTGCCCTGGCAAGCATGGAGAAAATCCTCGGTCTTGCTCGAAAGCACAGTCAGTGGCCGGTCACCATGGGCTTGGCGTGCTGCGCAATTGAAATGATGGCAGCCGGAACTCCGCGTTTCGACATGTCGCGTTTCGGCCTGGAAGTTTTCCGCGCCTCGCCGCGTCACTCCGACCTCATGATCGTCTCCGGACGTGTCTCCCACAAGATGGCCCCGGTCATTCGCCGTGTCTATGACTCAATGGCTGACCCCAAGTGGGTCATCTCCATGGGAGCTTGCGCATCTTCGGGCGGCATGTTCAATAACTACGCCGTCGTCCAGGGATGCGACCACATCGTTCCCGTCGATGTGTACCTTCCCGGCTGCCCGCCTCGTCCCGAGGCGCTGATTCACGCAATCCTCACCCTGCGTGAGCAGATCGGTAGCGAGCCCCTGGGGGCGCACCGTCGCGAAATCGCACGCAAGGCTGAGGCTGCAGCGCTTGCGGCAACCCCCACTCACGACATGAAGGGATTGCTGGCATGAGCGAAGAAATTAGCCGTTTTGGCGCAGCAGAACCCTCGGTGATCAAGAGCCGTCAGGGAATGTTTGGGGTCGCAGACCAAGGTGATACCACGGGCTTTTCTGAGCTTGAAACCGTTGCTTTGAGCGCCCCTGCCGCCACTCGTCCCTACGGTTCCTACTTCGACCAGATTGTTGACATCCTCGAGGAACTCATCGAAGCTGACGGACTGGCAGCCACCGATGTTATTGAGAAGGTTGTCATCGAACACGGCGAACTCAGCATCTTCATTCCGCGCGAGCACATTCGCCGCGTTGTGCGCTACCTGCGCGATGACCAAGATCTGCGTTTCGAAATGTGCTTGGGAACCAACGGCGTGAACTACCCCGAAGATCATGGCCGTGAGCTCCACGCGATCTACCCCTTCATGTCGATCACGCATAATCGCATGGTCCGCCTGGAAGTGACCTGCCCGGATTCGGATCCGCACATTCCCTCGATCGTCGACATTTACCCGGCGAACGATTGGCAGGAACGCGAAACATGGGACCTCATGGGAATTGTTTTTGATGGGCATCCCTCGCTGACACGAACTGCTATGCCTGATGACTGGGTAGGTCACCCGCAGCGTAAGGACT
>USHU01000253.1 GCA_900554605.1 uncultured Actinomyces sp. | reverse complement strand
ACTGCTACTTTTTTACGACGTGAGGCTTTTCCCATGGGGCTATCGTAGCGGTTTTCCCAGCATTCACGAGGCCGTGGCTGCGCACCTGCGCAAAATTGCCTGCATGACAGCGGCGGCACCGTCGTTTTCAACGGCGGCCGCAACGAAATCGCTGTGGACGCGAATCTCCTCGGTGGCACCACCCATGGCGACCCCGAAGGCCGCCCACTGAATCATGGCAATGTCGTTCGTGCCATCGCCAATAGCGACACTTCCTTCGACGGGAAGCGAGAGATCCCGTCGGAGTTCATCAAGTCCGCTGGCTTTCGTCACCCCGAGTGAACTGATATCAGCCCAGGAGGTCCAGCCGACGAAAACCTCGTGAGTCTTCGCGAAAGGCAGGGCACACAAGATACTTTCGAAAGAATCGCGGTCCAAAGCTGGCTCGCGAATGACGAGCTTGGGCGTGCGCATCGCTTTGAGTTCATCAACGCTCACCAACTTGGTGTCTTCAACGATCTCCCCTTCAGGGAAGCCGGTTGAAACCAGGCGCAGCTGACGGTCTTCGACGGCGAAACGCGCATGCGGAAGAGTCTTCAACGCCTCGTCGATCACCTCGGCGGGGGAAAACTCGTGGCGATGCACAATCTCGTAGCCGGCCTCGTGAACGCGAGCAAGGACCGCACCGTTAGAAGCAACAATCCACCCACGGCGAAAACCCAGCAGCGGGAGAACGGGCAGGACCGCACCCATTGAGCGACCGGTCGCAATAACGACCTGCGCACCTGCACGACTCAGCGCTGCAATCGATTCAACGACCTGTGCGCTGGCACCGCTGGGACTCAAGATCGTCCCATCGATGTCCAGGGCGACCATCACCTGCGTGATATCACGCGGGAAAGTGGAAGGAAGCGCATTGAGCGCCTCCCCCACCAGCTCCCCGAAAGGACGGGGAGCCTCACCGCTCAGCGGCGCCGTCAAATAGCTGGTCACACAGCCTCGTTACTTTGCGGCAACAGGCTCAAGAACCTCGAGGCCACCCAGGTAGGGACGCATTGCCTCGGGAACGCGGACCGAACCATCCGCCTGCTGGTGATTCTCAAGAATCGCAACCAGCCAGCGGGTCGTAGCAAGGGTGCCATTGAGGGTTGCAACAGCGGTCATGCCGTCTTCGCGACGCTCACGGATACCCAGTCGACGTGCCTGGAAGGTCGTGCAATTCGAGGTCGAGGTGACCTCCATGTAGCGCTCCTGAGTGGGCAGCCAAGCCTCGCAGTCAAACTTACGAGCAGCAGAAGTGCCCAGGTCACCGGCGGCCGTGTCGCTCACGCGATAGGGCCGCTCAACCTTGGCCAGCATCTCTTCTTCCCAAGCCAGGAAGCGAGCGTGCTCTTCTTCAGCGTCCTCGGGACGGCAGTAGGAGAACATCTCAGCCTTGTTGAACTGGTGGACGCGGATAATGCCGCGCGTATCCTTACCAGCCGAACCGGCCTCGCGACGGTAGCAGGTTGACCAACCCATGTAGCGCTTGGGGCCGGCGCTGAGGTCAAGGATCTCATCGGCGTGGTAGCCGGCGAGCGCAACCTCAGAGGTACCCGTCAGGTACAGGTCATCGGCGGGCAGGTAGTAGATCTCTTCGGAGTGCTCGTTGAGGAAGCCGGTACCGCCCATGACCTGCGGGGTCACCAGGGTCGGAGTCATCATCGGCACGAAACCGTTGGCAACGGCCTGGTCCATGGCCATGGTCATGAGGGCGAGCTCGAGGCGTGCGCCCACACCCTTAAGGTAGTAGAAGCGAGCACCCGACACCTTCGCGCCACGCTTGGTGTCGATCGCATCCAAGCCCTCACCCAGAGCCAGGTGATCCTGGGGTTCAAAGCCTTCGCTTGCGAAATCACGAGGTGCGGGACCTTCGTGACGCAGGACGACGAAGTCTTCCTCACCACCGACGGGAACTCCGTCGAGGACGAGGTTCGGGAGCAGGCGAGCCAGGCGATCGGCCTCGGCATCGGCAGCGTTCGCAGCGGCCTCGGCTGCCTTCACTTCCTCAGCGAGTTCCTTTGCCTGCGCAAGAATGGCGGGGCGTTCTTCCTTGGATGCGCGACCCACGGACTTGGACACCTCTTTTTGCGTTGCGCGCAGGGCCTCAAAGTTCTGGAGGGCCTCGCG
>USHU01000252.1 GCA_900554605.1 uncultured Actinomyces sp. | reverse complement strand
AGCAACGTCCAGCAGTGTCGGCATCACGTCGCGGATCTCAACCACGCTATCCACGCGCGTGCCCGGAGCGATCCCCGCACCGTACAAGATGAAGGGAACGTGTGAGGAGGCCTCGTAAGGGTAACCTTTTCGCCACAGTCCGTGATCGCCCATCATATCCCCATGGTCGGAGATAAAAGCGATCACCGTATTTTCAGCCAGTCCGAACTCCCCTAGCGTCTGGATGAAGCGAGAAATCTGGGAATCAATGTGTGTCATGTGCCCGTAGTAGCCGGCGCGCGCGAGCCGCACGTCCCGTTCACGATAGTGGGCAGCGAGTGCGGTCGGGTCCCAATCCCGTCTCTCTTCGCTCATCAATTCATCCGACCAATTGTCCTCGCCCGGAAGAGTGAGTTCGTCCTGGTCGTAGCTATCAAAAGCCCACTGCGGCGGGTCAAGCGGAGCATGTGGACGATGGAAGGATAGGTAGAGGAAGAATGGACAGGTGGGGTCACGCCGGTAGAGCCACTGCGTTGCCTCGGTGACGACCCAATTTGTCGGGTGCAGTTTTTCCGCCTTATCCCAGGGACGCGCAACCATTGAATTACATTCGAGGCCATTATCAATGTAGTCCTCAGCGGCACCTGCACCTTCTTGCTCGCGCAGCCACGTCAGGTAGTCGTCGTACATCCGGCAATCGCGCTCGCGGTGACGTGAGTAGTGAAGATAGCCATCGTGCAAGATCACATCATCAAAACCAATGCGACCGCGCTCTGGCCAGTAGTGCATCTTGCCGATTGCTTGGGTTTGGTACCCGGCATCGCGAAGTGCCCCGGGGAGCGTAACCGGCATATCGAAAGTGATCCCGTCCTGATAGCCGATCCGGCGGTGCGTTGTTGGGGCGGTTCCGGTCATGAGTCCCATCCGAGAAGGAACACAGGTGGGGCACGCCGCATAGGCCTGCGTCATCTGCGCTCCTCCCCCAGCTAGCTGATCAAGATAGGGGGTGCGCACATCGGGGTGTCCCAGAATCGACAGGCAATCCCCCCTCCATTGATCAACGGCAATGAGGACAATATTCGGATGGTTCTCACTCACGGTTACTCCTACTTGATACCCGTCATCGCGATGCCCTGAACAATGTGCTTCTGCGTGAGGACGAAGAGCAAGCACACGGGGATAAACAGCATGAGAGATCCCATTGCCGTCAGGTTCCAAGCGGTGAAAGATTCACTCTTAAAGATTGATAGTCCAATAGTAATTGTTCGCATCTCCAGCGAGCTGGTCGCAATCAAAGGCCACAAGAACTCATTCATCTGGAAAACAAAGGTGAACAATCCCAGGACCGTCAGTGCGGGTTTGCACTGTGGGAGAACAATCGAACGGTAGATCCGCAGCTCATTTGCTCCGTCCACGCGGGCCGCCTCGATCAAAGAATCGGGTACGCCCGCAATGAACTGGCGCATGAGGAAGATCGAGAAAGCGCTCATAAGGAATGGCATGACCAGACCCTGATAGGTATCAAGCCATCCGATCTGCGAAAACCACACATAGAGCGGGATCATACGCACGAAGAGCGGGATCATCATGGTCGACAAGATCGCAATGAAGAAGACCTGTTTGCCCGGGAAATCAAACTTCGCAAAAACGTATCCGACCAGCGGAGCGAAAACGATGTGCGAGCAGGTGATCAGCCCGGCGACCAGGATCGAGTTGAAGAGGAAACGGCCAAAGGGCGCCGCTGCAAAGAGCCTCCCAATGTTCTCCCACTGCCATTTCGCAGGGATGAGGACCGCAGATCCACCGGAAACTTCAGCGTCGGATTGGAAAGCCAAAGAGATCATGTACAGCAGCGGGGCAACAGCGATCGCGGCGGCAATCCAAATGAAAATCAGCGAAATCAGGCGTGCGCCCGGGAAAAGTTCATCCTCAGCGATGCTCTTCTTCTTTTTGATGACTGCCGAGGCCGGGGGCGGGGTAGGTACGCACATCATAGTGCCTCTTTCCTTCGTCCCGTCCGAATCTGGATCAGGGACAAAACCATAATGACTGCCAAGAAGGCGAAGCTCATGGCAGAGGCGTAGCCCAAGTTTCCACTCTGGAAGGTCTCACGGTAGACCTGGTAGACGTACAAGCTCGTGGCGTTTCCAGGCCCGCCATTGGTCACCAA
>USHU01000251.1 GCA_900554605.1 uncultured Actinomyces sp. | reverse complement strand
TACATCATTCAAGACGCAAACGTTCGGGCAGTGATCACCGAAACAGTCACTCAACGCGAGCTCGCTGAGTCAGCGTGCCGCCACCTCGGACGCAGTGACGTTACTCTGCTTTCCCTTGATGCCGAGGCAATGCAGACCATCCGTGATGCGGGGGTCACGATCCCGCGCACAATGGTTGCTCAGCGCTCTCAGGCACTGACAACCGATGATTTGGCGACAATCGTCTACACATCGGGAACAACCGGACGCCCCAAGGGCACAGAAATCACGCATGGGAATTTCACGGAGCTCGCGCTCAACGCCCACGCGTGGATGCCTGAGGTTGCGATGGGCAAAGACTCACGTCTCTTGCTTTTCCTCCCCCTTGCCCACGTATTCGCGCGTTTCCTTCAGGTTTTCCAGCTCAGCGGTGAGGGGATTTTGGGGCACACTCCCGATACCAAGAATCTCCTTCCTGACCTTGCGACCTTCAAGCCTTCATACCTCTTGGTGGTCCCTCGAGTACTTGAGAAGATCTACAACTCGGCTGACGCGAAGGCCGGCCGTGGCGGCAAACAGAAGATCTTCCGTTGGGCAGCCAATGTGGCGGTTCAGTACTCTCAGGCACTTGAGACCCCGGAAGGCCCCTCAAGGCGTTTGAAAATGCAGCACGCTGCGGCGTCACACTTGGTTTACTCGAAGATCCTTCAGTTGGTTGGAGGAAACGCGCGCTTCATCATTTCTGGCGGCGCGCCCCTTTCGACCAGGCTGGCACATTTCTACACGGGGCTCGGACTCCCCGTTCTCGAAGGTTATGGTTTGACCGAAACGGTCGGCCCGCTCTCGGTTAACACTCCCCGGTTGTCCAAGATCGGAACCGTTGGCCCGCCTCTTCCTCCCCTGTCGGTGAGGATCTCCGACGAAGGCGAGATTCTCATTCAAGGCCCCTCGGTCTTCCGCGGCTATCACAACAACCCAGAGGCCACTGCCGCGTCATTCACCGAAGACGGCTGGTTCAAGACCGGAGACTTGGGTTCTCTTGACCGCGACGGATACGTCCGCATTACCGGTCGAGCAAAGGACATTATTGTTACCGCGGGCGGAAAGAACGTTGCACCTGCTTCCTTGGAAGACCCCTTGCGTGGCCATCCCCTGATCTCGCAGGTCGTCGTCGTTGGCGACAAGCGTCCCTTCATCTCCGCGCTGATCACTTTGGATGCAGAGATGCTGCAACTGTGGCTGAAGAATCACGGTCTACCGCCGATGTCTATTGGTGAGGCCGCGACCAATATCGAGGTTCTCTCAGCTTTGGAGCGTGCTGTTGATCGCGCAAATGAGCATGTTTCGCGCGCAGAATCGATCCGAAAGATCCGCGTGTTAACCACCGACTTCACGGAAGCCAATGGTTTGCTCACTCCCTCACTCAAGGTCAAGCGAAAAGCTGTGCTTGAGCGCTACGCCAACGTTATTGACGACATCTACGGAGGTCCCGTTCAAAACGACTAAGCAAGGCTAGTCGCAAAGAAAACCCGGCACATCGCTCACCACGACGATGCACCGGGTTTTCTTTTATTGCGAGGCCAATGCAGCAGTTGGCGGTGTATGTGCCGCCCGCAGGGCCGGGTAGAGACCTGCAATTGCTCCAATGACCAATGGAGCCCCGAGGCCAGCGGCGATGACGTACCACGCGATAGTGACGGGCCATCCGTATGCGAGACACATTCCCCATGTGACCGCCGCGCCAATCACACATCCCACGCATCCGCCAAGGAAGGAGAGGAGCAGAGCCTCGGCAAGGAATTGCATGCAGATATGTCCCCGTTTAGCTCCCAGGGAACGCCTGAGCCCGATTTCACGGCGACGTTCAAGGACGGAGATGATCATCGTATTTGCGACACCAATCCCGCCGACCAGCAGGGCGATGGAACCAACACCTGCCAGAAGGGTTGTCAGAGTCTGATCGGCTGCATTCTTTGCAGCCAGCGCATCCGATGGACGTGAGACTTTCAGACCGGTCGCCCCTTGAGGAGCCAGTGTCGGACCAATGAGTTCTCGAACGTTTTCGACCTCAAAATCCAAAGAGCGTTCATAAATCGTCGTTGGAGCTTGTCCTGCCCCGAAAAGCTGAGAAGCCACCGGAATTCCGATAAGAGCTGCGTTATCGAGTTCTT
>USHU01000250.1 GCA_900554605.1 uncultured Actinomyces sp. | reverse complement strand
GTATCGCTGAGGTACTGGTTACGCGAGGAGAGAGCAACACCATCACTATCGCGCACAATCTCTACGCCGTGGATACGCACGGGAATATCAAGGTCTCGGACAAAAGTGCGGATCACAGCGAGCTGTTGAGCATCCTTCTGGCCAAAAAGCGCGACCTCCGGGCGGATCAGGTTCAAGGCCTTCGTGACAACCAAGGCGACACCTGCAAAGTGCGTCGGACGCGTTGCGCCTTCAAGGATGTGAGCGACAGGCCCAGCATCGATACGCGTCGTTGCGGGAACCGGATAAGCATCGTCATTCGAGGGAGCCCAAACGACATCAGCACCCACTGTCGACAGCGCCTCCATATCCGCATCCAGAGTGCGCGGATAGGCATCATAGTCTTCTCCCGGCGCGAACTGCGTAGGGTTGACGAAGATCGTGACAACGACGTGATCAGCGAGTTCGTGGGCTTGCCGAACGAGTTCCAAATGGCCTCGGTGCAGCGCTCCCATAGTCATGACCAGCGCCACGCTGCCTTCAAGGGCACTAAGAGCCGCTGCTAGTTCTTCACGGGTATGCGTCAGTTGAGGCTTTGGATTCATATAAATAATTTTTCACCGAAAGGTACCCGAGGCGCCATTTTCACTGGGGTCTAACAGGTCACTTTTCGTCCATAGCACGCACGGCCTGGCGAATTTCTTGGGCAATAGGCGCGCTGATACGCCCCTCAAACTCCAAAAGATCCACAGTGTGGAGCGTCATCGAAGCGTAGGTCTTACTGACCTCGCGCAGGCGCTGCCCCCACTGGCCTTCCCCTTCAAGGTCTTCTTCGAGAGCCTTGGCTTCAAGGACTCGAAGGTGAGTGCGGATGGTTCCCGCATCACCTCGCGGAATCGGTCCGGAGATTCCCCGTTCTCCTGCTCGAAGCGCACGATCAAGCGCGGCCTCGCACAGAGGACGCAGGAAGGTCCCAGGATCTTCGATCCCGACAGTCGTCAAGACCTGCTTTGCCTGCGCAACAACTGCTGCAAGGAAATTTGCCCCGTGGTTCAAGGCAGCGTGGTAAACGCCGCGGTCTTCTTCGGAAACCTCGAAGGGCTCTCCACCCATCTCAACAACAAGCGCCTGCGCAATGGGAAGCGCGATGGCCGGAGCGGTCACAGCAAAAGGAGTACCGATCAGGCGAGGAATATCCACCGACGTGCCCGTAAAGGTCATCGCGGGGTGAATTGCCAGCGGAATCGCACCCGCTCGGGTTGCGGGTGCAAGAACTTCAATCCCGTGCGCTCCAGAGGTGTGGACGACCAGCTGCGAAGCCTTCCATGCACCGAGTTCCCCGAGGCCGGACACCAACCCCGCGAGTTGATCGTCGGGGACGGCCAGGAGAACCAATTCGCAGCTGCGAACGATCTCTTCTACGGGCAGGACCGGTATTCCCGGCAGGAGCGCGTCGGCACGTTCTCTCGACTCTTCAGAGGAAGCGCTGACTCCCACGAGTTTGTGTCCCACTGCGCGTAGGGCCGATCCAAGGACCGGACCGACGTGCCCCATGCCGATAATGCCAATATCTAGGCGTCCGCCACGCATGTTGAGCCTTACTGTGTCACTGGTGATGTCTCAAAGCCTGAGCGCACACCATTTTCCATGCGGAGCATCCACTTTTCGGGAGGCTCGCTTGCTCGCGTGACATGCCCGAGGTGGAGCAAGGTTTCCAGGTCCGCACTTACCTGCGTGGCATCCTGATGTTCCGCTTTCATGGTGAAGGGACCGGGAACCAAATGCATGTGAAGGGTGGCAACACCCAGGGCGCGTTCCAGCGGACCTGCCTTCGCACTGACGGACTGCAAACGCGCGATAGGTGCCCAGAAGCTCTTGCGCGTAAGCCACCCGTCTCGGACAACGAAAGTCGTCCGAGTAATTGCGCGGGCACGACGTTTGAAGAGGAATGGATCCAGAATGAAGGCTCGCGCTGACATTCGGACAAAACCGTTGCCATCCCCTGTTCCGGCGAGCGCAGCATCAATGAAACTCGGGATGTCATCGACCCCGAGGTCCTCGATAACTGCCCACAGTGCAAAGTTCACGTCCCGGCGTGTTCCCACGGGGATGAGGACATGAGAGCTCTGCTGTTTATTTTGATCAGTATCTTTTGCCCCGTAGCCCGCCTGCAGGATCAGCAC
>USHU01000249.1 GCA_900554605.1 uncultured Actinomyces sp. | reverse complement strand
GCAAGCCCTCCCCCGCGTCGTGGAAGATATCCGCTCTCGCACAGAAGACGTCGTCCTCATCGACGCACTCCCCGAAGGCTCCGTGTCGACTTTCGACACCTTGGGCTGGAACCTCGACGTCGCTGCTTCAACCAACGCGCGCGTGATCGCCGCTTTTGACACCGAAGGCGCATCGCCCGAGCTTGTCCAGCGCGAGATTGAGGTTCTCGAGCGCCGCGCACGCCAGCACGCAACCCGCATTGCAGCGGTTGCTCTTCCCTCGGCGATGGCCTCGCACGTACAGACGGAACTACCCATTCTGGAATTGCCTTTTAGCGCACAGACTCTGGAAGCGGCCTTGGCGCTTGAGGCACCGCAGGTTGTCACTCCCCTGTCTTTCCAGGCAGCCCTCATCGAGCGCGCCCGCTCGAACCGCAAGCGCATTGTCTTGCCCGAACCCGAAGATGATCGCGTCCTGCGTGCAGCCGCAATCGTTCTTGAGCACGGAATTGCCGACCTCGTATTGCTCGGCGATGCTCAGGCGATCAACGCACGCGCTGCGGAGCTTGGCTTGGATGTTTCGGCAGCTAGTGTCGTTTCCGTCGACGACCCCGCATACGCAGAGCGCTACGCGGAGGAATTCGCACGCCTGCGCGCCCAGAAGGGCGTGACCATTGAGCAGGCTCGCGATAAGGTTCGCGACGTTTCCTACTTCGGCACGATGATGGTCCACATGGGCGACGCCGACGGCATGGTATCGGGCGCCATTCACACCACCGCTCACACCATCGTTCCTTCCTTCCAGATCATTAAGACTGCCCCCGGTGTCTCGATCGTTTCTTCGGTCTTCCTCATGCTGCTGAAGGATCGCGTGTGGGCATTCGGCGACTGCGCAGTCAACCCCAACCCGACCCCCGAGCAACTCGCTGATATCGCAATCTCTTCGGCCGCGACCGCGCGCCAGTTCGGCCTCGATCCGAAGGTTGCCATGCTCTCGTACTCGACCGGCACGTCCGGTTCGGGCGTGGACGTAGATGCGGTTGTCGAGGCCACCCGCCTGGCCCGCGAGAAGGCTCCCGAGCTGGCCCTTGAGGGACCGATCCAATTCGACGCTTCCGTTGACGAGGCCGTTGCCTCGGTCAAGCTGCCCGACTCCCCCGTCGCCGGCCACGCGAACGTCTTCATCTTCCCCTCGCTCAACGCTGGAAATATTGGCTACAAGGCCGTTCAGCGTTCTTCCGGTGCCGTTGCGATTGGCCCGGTTCTGCAGGGACTTAACAAGCCCGTGAACGATCTCTCACGCGGCGCTTTGGTTGAAGATATTGTCAATACCGTCGCCTTGACAGCCGTTCAGGCACAGGGCTAACAGATCTCGAGGGTGTGGGGACAATCCCACACCCTCGAATCACGTCCGCGCAATAGACGCGAGTAAAATTCAGTTAACTGCCCACAACAATCCGGGCGGACGGCCTCCGGCTTCGTCGAGTTGCCCCAGGTCGTCAGCACTCCCAAGGAAGGTATGTCGTGACCGACACCGTTCTCGTTATTAACTCTGGTTCTTCCTCAATCAAGTACCAGCTCATCAACCCCGAGAACGGCGATGCGATCGCCAAGGGCTTGGTTGAGCGCATCGGCGAATCCGAGGGCCACATCCAGCACAAGTACGGCGAGAAAGTCGTCGATGTGAACGAACCTATTGCCGACCACGAAGTTGGCATGCGCGAAGTTCTGCGCCTCTTTGATGAGGTCGGCCCCTCTCTTGCCGAGGCCAACATTGTTGCCGTTGGTCACCGCATCGTTCAGGGCGGTAAGTACTTCGACGGACCGGCTCTGATCACCGACGAAGTTCGCGACCTGATTGATGATCTGTGCGCGCTGGCTCCCCTGCACAACCCCGCACACCTCAAGGGAATCGATGTTGCTCGCGAGCTCATGCCCGACACTCCTCACGTCGCCGTTTTCGACACCGCTTTCTTCCAGCGCTTGCCTGAGGACACTGCAACCTACGCGTTGAAGCAGGAAGTTGCCGAAAAGTACTCAGTCCGTCGTTACGGCGCTCACGGAACTTCCCACCAGTACGTTTCCGAAAAGGTTGCTTCCCTGCTGGGCGATAACGCTCTGCGCCAGATCGTCCTTCACCTGGGCAATGGTGCATCCGTCTCCGCCGTTAAGGCTGGCCGCCCCA
>USHU01000248.1 GCA_900554605.1 uncultured Actinomyces sp. | reverse complement strand
AAGAAGCCACGAAGGGACCTTCGCTTCCCTGCAGCTGAGAGGAAATGAAGGGGGTACGTGCCGCTTCACTTGGGTGGAGGAAGTTAAACTCTTCCGCCTCCAAGGCCTCGCGACGCAATTCCGTCCAGGAGGTGACCGACCATACCGCAGCGTCGACGCCCCAATCGCGGGCGAGCAGTTCGCGGGCCTCGCGTGCCCACGGAACACCGACACCGGAGGCAAGGAGCTGTGCCTTGGGGCCTCCGAAGTTCTGGTGGTCATCCAAGCGGTAGATTCCCTTGATTAGACCGTTAACGTCGAGGTTCTCCGGCTCCGCGGGCTGGTGGATCGGTTCGTTGTAGACGGTCAGGTAGTACATGACATTCGGGTCGCGTCCGCCTGCATCACCGTACATGCGCTCCAGGCCATCGCTCATGATGTGGCGCAATTCGTAGGCATAAGCGGGGTCGTAACACACGAAGGCGTGGTTCGTTGCCGCGAGCACCTGAGAATTACCATCCATGTGCTGGAGGCCTTCACCCGTCAGGGTGGTGCGACCAGCAGTCGCGCCAATGACGAAGCCCTTCGAAAGTTGATCGCCGGCAGCCCAGAACTGATCGCCTGTGCGTTGGAAACCAAACATCGAGTAGAAGATGTAGAAGGGGACCATGGGGAGGTTATGGGTCGCGTATGCGGTACCGACTACCTGGAACGCTGCAGCACTTCCAGCCTCGGTGATACCGGTGTGCAGAACCTGGCCTTGCTCGGACTCGCGGTAGGACAGCATCATATCGGCGTCAACCGGAGCGTAGGCCTGACCCGTCGTATTGAAGATCTTCGCCGAGGGGAAGATTGCATCCAGACCGAAGGTACGAGCCTCATCGGGAATAATCGGCACGAAGTATTTGCCGACATTCTTATCCTTGATGAGGTCCTTGATCAGGCGCACCAAAGCCATGGTCGTTGCGACTTCGAGCTTGCCTGAGCCCTTGGAAAGGGCCTCGAAAGGCTTCGAGGGAAGCTCCGGGAGCTTAGGCTGGTGGTCTCGGCGCTCGGGGACCCAGCCGCCCAGCTTCTCACGCAGTTCCTTCATGTACAGCAGTGCCGGGTGGTCTGCCGGCGGCATGTAGTAGGGAGGCATGTAGGGATCGCGTTCCAGCTCTTCATCGGTGATGGGAATCTGCAGGCGATCACGAAGCTGCTTTGCATCTTCCAAGGTCAGCTTCTTCATCTGGTGCGTCGAATTGCGACCAGCGAAGTGACTGCCCAGGGCGTAGCCCTTAATGGTGTGTGCGAGGATAACGGTGGGCTGTCCGGTGTGTTCCATCGCAGCCTTGTATGCAGCGTAGACCTTACGGTAGTCGTGGCCGCCGCGCTGCAGTGCCCAAATCTGGTCGTCGGTCCAGTTTTGAACCATAGCCTTGGTACGCGGGTCACGTCCGAAGAAGTGCTCACGAATGTAGGCGCCATCATTTGCACCGAAGGTCTGGTAGTCGCCATCCAGAGTTTCGTTCATCAGGTGAACAAGCGCATCATCCTTATCTGAGGCCAAGAGCTGGTCCCAACCGCGACCCCAGATGACCTTGATAACGTTCCAGCCGGCACCCTTGAAGAAGGCTTCGAGTTCCTGAATGATCTTGCCATTGCCGCGAACCGGACCATCAAGACGTTGCAGGTTGCAGTTCACAACGAAAGTCAGGTTGTCGAGTCCCTGCTGCGCGGCAAGCTGAAGCATGCCACGAGATTCGGGCTCGTCCATTTCGCCATCACCCAAGAAGGCCCAGGTGTGCTGGAGCGAGGTGTCCTTAATGCCACGCAGGTGAAGGTACTTGTCGAACCACGCCTGGTAGATGGCCTCGGCAGGGCCAAGACCCAGCGACACCGTTGGGAACTCCCAGAACTCGGGAAGCTGACGCGGGTGCGGGTAGGAGGGCAGGCCGTTCGCGGTGGAAACTTGTTGGCGGAAACCGTCCATCTGTTCTTCGGAGAGACGTCCCTCGATGAAGGCGCGGGCGTAGGGACCGGGGGAGGCGTGGCCTTGGAAGAACACGTGGTCGCCACCGCCGGGGTGGTCCTTTCCGCGGAAGAAGTGGTTCAGGCCGACTTCATAAAGAGTGGAGACCGAGGCGTAGGAGGAGATGTGTCCGCCGACCTTGACACCAGGGCGCTGAGCGCGCGTCACTTGAAC
>USHU01000247.1 GCA_900554605.1 uncultured Actinomyces sp. | reverse complement strand
TGCGCGCCCTACCCGCGGGCTATCTCAATTCTTTCCTCATCTCCCGAGGCCGCATGAACGATCGACGCAGGATCGACGTTTGCGCGTGGATGCGCCGAGCGATACATCTCCTTCAAAGTCGCAATTGTGACCTTGGTGTAGATCTGGGTTGTCGACACCGAGGAATGCCCCAGTAGCTCTTGGACATCACGTACATTCGCGCCACCTTCCAAAAGATGGGTGGCGAATGAGTGACGCAGGGTATGCGGTGATACCGCAACCTCAAGATTTGCTCGAGTTGCCGCACGCTGAATAATCTCCCAGGCAGATTGACGCGACAGCGCCCCTCCCCTGTTATTCAGAAATACATTGGGGCAACCTCTTCCTTTTGATGCAAATGCGGGACGCGCGCGTACCAGATAGGCTTCGAGTGCTTGCTGCGCCATCGAGCCAAGTGGGACTAAACGTTCTTTACGTCCTTTCCCAAAAAGACGAACGATTGGGAGTTCTTCATCAAGATCAAGGTCGTCGATTGCCAGCGAGACAACTTCGCTCACTCGAGCTCCGGTCGCATACAGAGTTTCTAAGAGCGCCCGGTCACGTAAGGACCTAGCGTCGTCGCCTGTGCCCGCAGCTTCAAGCAGGGCCTCGACCTGCTCGATCGTCAAAGCCTTGGGTAGATGCTCTCCGACTTGAGGAACTCGCACCTGGGCACTGGGGTCATGGGCGGCAATGCCTTCACGAAGGATGTATTTATGGAAAGAACGGATTGCGGCTAGAGCACGTGCCACTGACGAAGGCGCTGCCTTCCTCCCGCCAGTTCCACTACTCAAATGAGCGAGATAGTCTTCGACTCCCCGCTCAGTAATTGCGTCATAGGTAGCGTGGCCTCGTTGAAGCTGGTATTCCAAGTAGCGTTCAACATCTCGGCGGTAATTCGACACGGTATGCGTTGATGCGCCTTTTTCAACGCTCAGAAACGCGAGCCATTCATCGCGATCCCTCTCAAAGGTACTTGCCACGCGCCCATTGTATGGATTGCTTCGATGCTCGCCAGGTATTTCCAAGTTACGCGCGCCAAACCGCTACACTTGGCCTTTACAGGGAGGTCACGTCAATTACCAGGAGGTTACACCGTGCCCGCTTTATGGAATGAGCTCGATAGCCGCGCCGTTTCCACCGCCAAGATTCTCGCCGCAGACGCCGTAGAACGAGTAGGAAATGGACACCCAGGAGCGGCTATTTCACTCGCTCCCGCAGCCTATGCCCTCTACCACCGCCATATGCATCTTGATCCTCATGACCCACAGTGGCTGGGTCGTGACCGTTTTATTTTGTCTTCAGGGCATTCGTCTCTCACGCAGTATCTCCAGCTTTACCTCGCTGGCATGGGTGTCGAGCTCGAGGACCTTCAAGCTCTGCGCACGGAAGGTGCTCTCACCCCCGGGCACCCTGAGTACGGGCACACTCCGGGTGTCGAGCTGACCACGGGCCCGTTGGGAACTGGTATTGCTTCTGCTGTCGGTTTTGCAATGGCAGAACGTTTCACCCACGGACTGCTCGATCCTTCAACACCATACGGCGAGTCGGTTTTCGATCACAAGGTCTATGTCATCGCCGGTGATGGCTGCCTCCAAGAAGGTGTTTCAGCTGAGGCCTCTTCACTTGCAGGTACGCAAAAGCTCGGCAACCTCATTGTTTTGTGGGATGACAACCGCATCTCAATCGAAGGTGACACGGATATTGCTTTCAGTGAGGATGTTTTGGCGCGCTACTCGGCCTATGGCTGGCATGTTCAGCGCGTCAATTGGCTCAGCGAGGATGGTTCCTACACCGAAGACGTTAACGCTCTCGACGCTGCCTTAGAGGCAGCTCGCGCTCATACCGAGCAGCCTTCCATCATCGCGCTTCGTACCGTAATCGGGTGGCCCACTCCTGAGAAGATGAACACCGGCGGAATCCACGGTGCAAAGCTTGGGACCGAGGCTCTGCGAGGACTTAAAGAAGCCTTGGGTGCCAACCCCGATGCGAGCTTCGATGTTGACGAAGAAGCTGTCGCTTATGCACGCAGTCAGTTTGCCGCTCGCGCGAAGCTACTGCGCGAGGAGTGGGACCAGCGTTTCGCTCAGTGGCAAGAACAGAACCCGGAAAAGGCTGCGCTACTTGCCCGTATTCGTCAGGGTGAAATGCCAAG
>USHU01000246.1 GCA_900554605.1 uncultured Actinomyces sp. | reverse complement strand
TGGCCTTTTCTGTCCAGAGCGTATCCGCTCAGGCGCCAAGCCAGTAGGCAGCCAACACCTTGCGAAGATCAAGAAGATCTTGGACGTGGCTCATCTCGCGAGCCGAGTGCATGGAGAGCAATCCAACTCCCACGTCAACGGTCTCGATGCCCAGACGCGTTGCGGTGATTGGGCCGATCGTTGTCCCACAGGGCGAAGCGTTATTCGATACGAAGTCCTGTGAAGAGACTCCTGCACGTGTGCATGCACGCTTCCACAGGGCGATACCCACACCGTTTGTTGCGTAGCGCTGCTTCGCGTTGATCTTGATGACCGGGCCGCGGCCCATGACCGGGTGATGCGAAGGATCGTGCACCTCGGGGTAATTCGGGTGCACTGAGTGCGCAGCATCGGCACTCACGCAAGTGGACGAAGCGATCATGCGTGCGTAGCCGTCTTCATCACGTCCAAGCGCCCAAGCAGTGCGACGTAAAACGTCTTCGAGGATCGGGCCAGCAGCGCCCGTGCGCGATTCGGAACCCACTTCTTCATGGTCGAAGCACGACAAGACGATAATGTCCCCGCCTTCAGGAATGCCCATTCCTGCGATGTCTTCGAGTGCCGTCAATGCCGGATGGACCGAAGAGAGATTGTCCTGGCGTCCAGCGGCAACAAATTGTGCCTCCGAACCAAAGGTTGCGGGACCCTGCGAGGGAGTGCAGATCAGATCGAAAGAAACGACCTCGTTTGCGTTTTCCAGACCAGCAGCGCGGGCGATGGTGTCCATCAGCGAGGCATCTGGGGTGTCGACCGTCCATACGGGGTGCAGATGCTTCTGGGGGTCGAGGTGCAAAGACTCGTTGACGCCTCGGTTGAGGTGGATTGCGAGCTGAGGAATGCGTGCCAGTGGTGCTGTGCGGACCAGGATTTCTTCTCCCGAGGCCATGATCAGTCGACCCGCAACGCATAGTTCGCGATCGAGCCAGGAATTCATGATCATCCCGCCGTAGACTTCGACCTCGATCTGTCCCCAGCCGTCGCTTGTTGTGGTCTGAGGTGAGGGCTTAAGGGTGAAAGCGGGGGAGTCTGTGTGTGCTCCGACAATTCGGAATCCTGTCGCATCGGTGACGTTCTGGGGAACCACCCATGCCATGACGGCTCCGCCGCGAACCATAACATGTCCTCCGGGGCTTGCGTCCCAGGGTTCTGTTTCGCTTTGGCGGGTGAATCCCGCGTCTTCGAGGCGCTGAGCGGCGAGGGAAGCCGCGTGATAGGGCGTCGGGGAATCAGCTAGGAAATGGAGATAATCAAGAGTATTGGAGTCGAGTTCTGGATTTTTAGACTCAAGTCGTGGTGTCATACCTGCATTTTACGCTGCACATTTTATTCAGGAACGGGTGGACATATGTGCAATGGCAAATATTGAGTCGCATATATTGGTTCCCGCTTCGTTTCAGTAAAGGCGAGATGACACTAAAACAACTTTGTTCAATTATTTAGATGCAATTGTTGTCAGATCATATTACTTCGTAATAATTCGATGAAAATCCGTTCGGTTTATTTGCTCATTTGCGCAGGTCAGAGGGTAGTTTTATTCTCACTAAACTGATAAATTAAAAGGGTGATTAAGCAAAGCAATGAGACTCTCCTCGATGAGAGCGAAGCTGAGCTTTGGCACGCGTGGAGTTCTGTTACACGTGCTGTTCAAAGCACGTTAGGTTCGGAAATTAGTAAAAGTGCACCTCTTGCTCTGATTGAGTTTGAGATGCTTGACGAGCTTGCTAACGGTGAGCAGCCCATGCGTTCTGGCGAGCTGGGTGCGCTGGTCTCGTTGACACGTTCGGGAACTAGTCGTGCAATCTCTCGCCTTGCGGCGAAGGGATTCATCACCAAAGAAGGATCGTCAACGGATCGACGTTCCGTTCTTGTGTGCCTCACCCCCGAGGGGCGCAAGGCCTACGAGGCCGCTAATAGTGTCTTCGCAAGCGCAGTCCGCAGCGGGCTTCTCAGCGCAGTAGACGGCAGTGACCGCGATACCTTGCTGAGGATCCTGAACGTCATCTCCGACACGATTCTCTAAAAGAAAAGTGGGGCAGCCTAAGCTGCCCCACCCCACATTCTGGGTCTACACGGTCAGAACGACTTCCTGTAGACGTTGGTTTCGCGCTGAAGGAAACCAACCCGACGGTAGAGGCGG
>USHU01000245.1 GCA_900554605.1 uncultured Actinomyces sp. | reverse complement strand
GGCTGATAGCCGGGAAGATCCATGGGCGCAGGCCAGATGTATTCGAACTCTTCGACCTGTGCAGATCGGGTGATGTCCACCAAGACGGGACCCGGGCGGCCAGTTTTGGCGATGTGGAAGGCTTCGGTGAGGCGCGCGGGGATTTCACGCGGGTCCGTGACCAAGAAGGAGTGCTTGGCTAGGGGCATTGAGGCGCCCACGACGTCGGCCTCCTGGAAGGCATCGGTGCCGATCAGGGAGGCGCCAACCTGGCCTGAGATGACGACGACTGGGACGGAATCGATGTTTGCGTCCGCAATCGCGGTCAGAGTGTTTGTTGCCCCTGGACCCGAGGTTACGATCGCAACGCCAACCTTGCCGCTGGCCAGGGCGTATCCTTGCGCCGCATGGCCTGCACCCTGTTCGTGACGCACGAGGATGTGGTGGAGCGAGGAGCTCATCAAAGGATCGTAGGTGGGCAGGATCGCACCACCGGGCATGCCGAAAACGTCAGTCACGCCCAATGCTTCAAGAGTGGTCACAATGGCTTGCGCGCCGGTCATCACCCGACGTGTTTCTTCAGTCATTATCAGCCTTCCAGTCGGTCTACGCTTCCGCTTCAAAGGGCATGAGCCCTTTGGGGAATCATGGGGTGTCATGCATGAAAAAATCCCCTTCACAGGTGCGGTCGCGGCGCAAACTCAGGTGTTTGCAAACGCGTAGCGCATATGCGCGGGGATTGAGGCGTGCGTTCCATCCGACAATTCACACGGCAGGAATCGCACGCCTGGGTACGATGACCGAGACGAGAATTCCCGAAATGCGAAGCTTCATCACGCTTCTACCGTAGAGCCTCTTGCGGTCATGGGCTTTTTAATCTCACACTCCGGAATATGTGGGACCTTGGCCTCAAAATCGAAAATTTGTCAGACAGCAATTGAGTCCCTTTCGACACAATCTGCATAATTCTGCGCTTCATCCATTTGGCCCCTCTCCCGAGTCAGACGATACTGAGAAGCGGATACAGAAAATCCTGATCACCAGACAATGGAGCCATCACAGTGGAGATCTTATTTACGAAGCTCGCTGATCAGCCTGTCCTTTTCCTGTTCCTCCTGATCGGTATCGGAATGGCCTTCGGTCACGTGAAGATCAAGGGAATCGGACTTGGCGCGGCGGCCGTCCTCTTCTTTGCAATCGTCTTGTCGGCCTGGGCCGAAACCTACGGCATTCACCTGCGTGTGACCCGCGAATTGGGCACTCTCGGTTTGGCGCTTTTCGCCTTCGCAATCGGCATGAATTCGGGCGCCTCGTTCTTCCATAACCTGAAGAGCGCGGTCGGCCCGATCCTCACGATGGTCGCCCTCTACGGAATCGCCGCAGCCTCCGGTGAAATCATTGGCCGCATGTGGGGAATGGACCCCGCACTCATCGCAGGCACCTTCGCCGGAGCCGTCACCAACACTCCCGCTCTTGCCGCCGCAGGCGAGGCCTCGGGGAAGTTGGACTTGGCGACCGTCGGTTACTCAATTGCTTATCTCTTCGGCGTTATCGGTATGCTTATCGCCTCGGCCGCCGCCCTGTCCTACGGGAAGCGCGACAAGGATGCCCCCTCTCCCCTGGCGAACCGCACGATCCGCGTCGAGCGTGACGATCACCCCTGCTTGGGCGATATTTATACGACTCTGGGTTCAAAGATCACCTTCTCGCGCCTGCGTCGAGGCGAAACCGGCCCCATCATGCGCCCGTCGATGACCGACACCGTGGACAAGGGCGACCTGGTGACCGTCGTCGGCCCTCGCGAGCTGGTCGCCCGCGTTGCAACCGAGTTGGGGCACCCCTCCTCACACTCTCTCATCGAGGACCGCGCCTACTTGGATTTCCGTCGCGTGACAATATCGAACCCGAAGCTCGCCGGCCACACTGTGGAAGAGCTGGACCTTGCGAGCAAGTTCTCCGCGACCATTTCCCGCGTTCGCCGAGGCGACGTCGACATGATCGCCGAACCTGGCCTTGTTCTTCAGCAAGGTGACCGCGTCCGCGTGGTTGCACCGACCTCGAAGATGCGGGAGATTACAAAGTTCTTCGGAGACTCCGCACGAGGCCTGTCTGACCTTAATCCAATCAGCTTGGGCGTGGGTATGGCACTGGGCATCTTGATTGGCGAGATCCCGATCTTCACCCCGACTGGAGCCTACTTCTCCATTGG
>USHU01000244.1 GCA_900554605.1 uncultured Actinomyces sp. | reverse complement strand
CCGAGGTGGTGATCGGGCTGTAGTCAGTGGTCTCGTAGGCGGAACCCACGTTAATGGTTCCCTTGGGTGCGCCTGAGTCTGAGCTACTGCTGCTGGTTGATGGTGAAGTGGAAGATCCGCCGCCACAGGCGGTCAGGACCATGGTTGCCGCTGCTGCCATTGCAGCACCGGTTGCGAAGTGTTTGCGCATACGCATGTTCTCGCTCCTCATCTTCGAGAAATGGGATGTGCGGTCCGTGAATCACGCCCGCTGAAGCAAGCATATGTTGTCTGACAAATTTCCGCAAGGGGTAAAACGACATTCGTCAAAATACTCCGAAGAGGTGCGCAAACACTCGCAGAAAGCTCAGGAAACAGCTGCCTCACTCAGGCGCACAACCGTCTCCCACACACCACAATTGCGCTCAAAGACAACCACGGCCTCGTCCCCGGAGCGCACGGCATCACTGTAGCCAAAGCCCCCGACCCCAAGAGAAGCAACGCACTCCGCACGCACCGCACCTTCCCACGGAGGCGTCAGGCGAAGGACCGCGCCGCGTTCGCGCGTCGAAAGCGAATGGGGGTGGACAAAGAGATCCCCCATTGCCTTCGCGTTGCACCCGGGGTCCTCACACTCCCACAGCTGCCCGCCAGCCCAGCTGCGGCCATCCCCCCAGGCGAGGTAGCGCCCACCTGCGCCTCGTCCTTCAAATCCTTGGAGGCGACAATTTGCCACAACGCGCCCATCCCACACCGTGAGCGTTGTTTCGTCGAGCAGGACACCCTCAGGCCCCACAAGGGGATCTGAAATCCATTCAATACTCCCCGCTCGAAGGGCAACGACTCGAATATGAGTCTCCTCCCCAACGCGCACAACATAAGGAATCAATACTGCGCCATTGAAACTTACCGTTGACCCAGAGGTCGCGAAGAGCGCATCCGCCGCACTCTCCCGGTAAAGCTCATCCGTCAGATCCGTCACACGCAGATCCTCCGGAGAAGATCCCCAGGCGAGGATCGCCTGTAGACGACCTCCATCGGCACGCGAGTCCATGTAGCCGACTCGACCATCGCTTGATGCGCATGCGAGGTGCAAGAAACCATCACCATCTACTCCCACGCAGGCATCTGAAGTAATCGCGGGCAGCGTCGCGGGAAGATCCCGCGGAGCCAACCACTCCCCCGCCGCAGTGCGTTCCATCCAGCGAATTTTGTTCGGGTTGGGCAGGTCCGAGGCCATAGTGAGCCCGTTGAAGTCCGATCCATTTCCCGAGGCCGGGGCTGGGCGTTCGTCATAAAAGAGAATTGTGCGCCCGCTGGCCACAGTAACAATCGCCGGAATACGCACCTCACCTGAGCCGATAGGGGCAAGGATCTGACGGGGTTCACCACGAGTAGTCATAGGCGAAAGAATAAACCACCAACGCCACCGAGATAACAAAAATCCCCGAGGACCTTACGTTCCTCGGGGTGAGCGCGATGCCGTCAGCGGGTCTCGCGGTGAAGCGTAGACTTGCGGCAACGCGGGCAGAACTTCTGCAGTTCAAGACGATCCGGCGTGTTACGACGATTCTTCTTGGTAATGTAGTTGCGCTCCTTGCACTCCGAGCATGCCAGAGTGATCTTGGGGCGAACGTCCTGAGACTTGCTTGCCACGGTGATTCCCCTTTTGCTGTTGCTTATGTCGGCGTGCGACTCTGTTGGTCTGGTAGCGGGGGCGGGGCTCGAACCCGCGACCTCACGATTATGAGTCGTGCGCTCTGACCAGCTGAGCTACCCCGCCGCAGCGGCTGCGGCTGTAGCCGCGACCTGAGCCCCGAAAGGGAATCGAACCCTTGACCTTCTCCTTACCATGGAGACGCTCTGCCGACTGAGCTATCGGGGCAACGCCGAGAAGCTTACCTCAACTCCGACCGCCGAAGCAAACCCGGAACCTGAGAAGCACCTCACAGGCGTACTCGCTGAAACCAGCGAGTGGTGGCAGGTGAGGGATTCGAACCCCCGAAGCACGAAGCGTCTGATTTACAGTCAGATCCATTTGGCCGCTCTGGAAACCTGCCATACGCCGAAAAAATCGGTGCTGTGGAAGAATAGCAGAATGACCCGGCACTGCGCCAATCAAAGTGACCGAAGTGCGCCACAACGCACAAAGAAAGGATGATCATGGCAGATTCATCGTTTGACATCGTTTCCAAATTGGACCGCCAGGAAGTCGA
>USHU01000243.1 GCA_900554605.1 uncultured Actinomyces sp. | reverse complement strand
CCCGTTACCTGTGCGAACTCGCAGCTGCGTGGGCCGAGGACCCCTCGCGTGGAGTATGGCTTCAAGAAATCGGTGCACCTGAGAACTACGTGGATCCAGAAGAGGCTCCTCAGTTCCTCACAGATACCGTAGAAATTCTCATGGGGCAGCGAGGCGGCGGAGTATCGCCAGGCCTCGAAGGAGTCACCTGGTGGTGCTCCCACGATGTCTCCCGTGAGCTTTCGGATTTCCCGGCACTCGAGCATTCCTTGGGACTGCTGGGACAGGATGGCAATCCAAAACCCATTGGAGAGGCCTTCCATCGTGCTGCTCAGCGTTGGACGGATCTGCGAGCTCACGGTGAGCAGCGTTCGTCCCTCCTTCTGACTGCACAGGAGTGGATGCGCGTCGATACTGACGCTCGGCACGAGTATTTCGACCGATGGATGGAGCTTGCTTTGACAGGAGACGTTCGTCGCATCGAATTGGACCGTTCTCGTTATCTTCCACCTGGAGATCGCGGGTAGAGAGGAAAAGAAGCTTTCCTCTCTACGGGGGACTCTTAAAACCTACGCGTTCTCAAAGTAGTTTCTTCGAAGGAGAAGACTATGCGTCAGTCGCATACTTTCCGGACTGCCGTCGCATTGAGTGCGGCGTTTAGCCTGGCTGCTTGCGCCGGCGGTTCCGGAGCAACCTCCTCCTCGAATTCTTCTACAAACGCTGGTATTAGCGAGATTTGATTCAAGAGGTAATCGCTCAAGAACGATCGTTTTACCCCTAGTTCGAGACGCTGATCAAGGATTTCGAAGCAGCATACCGGGTGACATTGATCTCCCTGATCATCCTCTTCGCATGTGCTTAGAAGTTCTTCTTCAAAGGGCTAAGAAAGTCTTTCTTGCGATGTGTTTGCCGCGGTGTGCGGGCCACAAGCTCATGCCCCGCTTCTCTATGCAAATAGGGCTTGAACCTGAGAAAAATCCACTTTCCCTGTCGTTGTCTTCGGAAGACTCTCAACCCAGCGGATACGGCGAGGATGCTGCCAAGGGGCCAAAGAATCTTTGACCAGATTCCGCACGTTTTCAAGGGAGAGATCTTCATGAGTCGCCGGAACGAGCGCCGCTGCAACAATTTGTCCCCAGCGTTCATCCGCGAGGCCGACAACGCAGGCATCAGCCACACACTCAAGGGAGCGAAGAGCTTCTTCAACGCGAATGGGGGAGACGAGCTCGCCGCCGGTGTTAATAACTCGTGATGCGCGCCCAAGAATGTGAAGGCACATGTCTGAATCGAAAACCCCAACATCTGAGGTTGAAAACCACTCATCTGTGTCGCGTGGATCGTCACCCCAGTAGCATGCTGCCACCCCGGGACCGCGCACTTCAATGGAACCGCTCTGCCCGGCCTCGTCAACGGGGTTTCCTTGCGGATCAACCAGGCGCAGCTCAATGTACGGGAAGGGATAGCCGATGGCTCCGGGATGGCGCTGCCAGGCCTCGGGACTCAAAAAAGTGCCGGCTCCGCCAAGCTCTGTCATCCCCCAAACATGAACAGGGCAAAGCCCGGCCTCACGCATCTTCGAATACAGTGATTCGCCCATTGCATCGCCACCCACCAAAGGGTGCGTCCATGAGCTTAGATCCACGTTGTTTTCATAAGCCGCGTTCAGCAGCATGTGGCACATAGCGGGTACGACAAACATGATCGAAATCCGCCACTTCTCAATACCTTGTACCACCGAGAGAGGCTGGAAAGAGGAAAAAACAACTACGGTTCCACCGTGAGTGAAGATATCCATTGAGGTTCCGTTGAAACCCCCGATATGTGACAGCGGTGCGACGACTCCGCAGATCGCAGAGGCAGGGGAGTACTCGAAACCATCCCTAAAGCACTGAGATGCCCACCATAGATTTGCATGGCGGAGCTGAGCGGCGCGCATTTTCCCTGAGGTGCCGGAAGTGAAAACCAAAGCGGCAGTCTGCTCGTAGCATGTCAAAGGCTCCCACCCAGCGGGGCTTTGATTGACGGCCTGTGATGCGCATTCTTCAATGAAGGAGATAGGGAGTGCCGGAACAGCGTCAACGGAATACCCGTCGGCGCTGATGATCAGTGCGGGGGATACGAGCTCGTAAATTTCTTGCCGTTGGTTGTACGGAAGCAAAGGCGAGACGGGAACAGTGACCGCATGAATCCACGACGCTGCTGTGTGAACAATAAAGTGCCA
>USHU01000242.1 GCA_900554605.1 uncultured Actinomyces sp. | reverse complement strand
TGAGCTTGGTGCCCATTTCTTCCAGTTCGGCCATCATTGCTTCGGGGTTTGGGTACTCGTTTTCGTCGAAGCGCCACTCCCCCATTGCGGGCCAGTGGATGAAGTCGGTGACGATCACGGACAGGGGCAGGCCGCGGCGCTTGTATTCGCGCGCGACTTCCATGAGTTCTTCTTGGCTGGTGTAGCGCAGTTTCGATTGCCACAGGCCCAGTGCCCACTGGGGGATGCGGGGCGCGTGACCGACTGCGTCGGCGTAGGCCTCGAGGATTTCCTTGGGGGTATCGCCCACGCACACCCAGTAGTCGATCCACTCGCTGCCTTGGGCGACCCAGCGGGTGCTTTCTTTGGCGAATTCGACGCGGCCGACGGAGGGGTTGTTCCACAGGAAACCGTAGCCCTTGTCGGAGAGGACGAAGGGAATGGACACTTCGCCGTTTCGCTGGATGAGGTCGGAGACGACTCCCTTGTGGTCAAGGAAATCGTAGGAGTGCTGGCCCATTCCGTAGAAGCGTTCGCTGGGGTCGGAGGCGAAGCACTGGTGGACTTCGTGTCCGCCGAAACCGGGGTAGATTCCGTGGGCGCCTGGCCACCAGAAGTGCTCGGGGGCTTCGCGCAGGACGGACTCGCCGTCCTTTTGGAAGTCGAGGAGGAAGCGAGCAATTCCGGTTCCACCGTCAAGGTTGGCAACGACGCTGATACGCCCGTTGGTGAAGACTTCTTCGGGTTTGTCGTAGCCGGGGATCTCGGTGACCTTTGCTTCTTCCGTGTTTGTTCCGAGGCCGGTGGTGGGCCCCGCTTCGAGGGCTCCTAGTCCTTGGGGGAAGTTAGCGGAGGGGCCGATGCGCACACGAAGCGCGTTGCGCCCCCATGCCTCAATGCGGATGAACTCGTGTGCGAAGCAGAGTTCAACTGCGCCGGGGTACTGCTTCTTCGTGTACACCTGTGCTCCTTTTTGACCGGACGAATACGTATTCGCTTAATGACAATTTTCAGGAGTTTTTCTGGTATTGTTCATAACGCATACGTATTCGTCGGATAAAAAATATTTGCGGGCATCGACGCCCGCACATGTGATGCGGAACTCACAATAAGTTGTTCACGCGATCCTGTCAAGATACCGGGAGGACCTGAGATGGCGCGTCAGCCAACCAGCAGAGACGTTGCAAAACTAGCGGGAGTCTCACAAACCACGGTCTCGTATGTCATGAGTGGACGCCGAGCCGTCTCCCCCGAGACGGAAAAGCGTGTCCAAATTGCAATGAAAGAGCTGGGGTACCAACCTCATGCGGGTGCCCGGTCCTTGCGTTCGCGAAAGTCCCGCGTCTTGGGAGTAGTGGTCCCCTACCACGAGGGAGCGGACGCGGCGGCCCAGCACTACATGCTGATCACTCTGGCGCAGCTCTTGCGCGAACATGATTTCGACCTGCTGCTGATCACCGCCGACGAGGGCGCCGCCGGGCTTCGAAGAGTCATGCAGACCGCGCTGTGTGATGGCCTGTTCATCATGGAGGTGCGCTTCAATGACGCTCGTTTGGGCGTCGTTGCAGAGAGCAAGATCCCCACAGTTTTCATTGGAACCCCGGGGTCTGGGCCTTTCAATGCACCGATCCAGTCCATCGACGTTGATTACTACGAGGCCGGGCGCGCCGCGGTTCACCGCCTGCGTGACGCGGGAGCGCGCAACATTGCTTTCGTCCATTCGGCAAGCCCCGATGTGCAATCGTTGAACTTCGTCTCGCAGTTCAGGCAGGCGGTTGTTGATACGGCGGGCGAGTCGGGAATCCCCTTGCTCTCGCGCACGTGCGGGACGGGAATTCGCGAGATCCGTAAGCTAGTTGGGCAAATTGCCGGTGATAATCGGATTGATTCCTACATTTTGGGGCCGACGATTTCTGCGGATGACTGGTGCAATGCCCTGATTGATCTGGGGATTCGTCCCGGCCGCGATGTCTCGCTGGTAGCCAGCGGCTGGTCTGCCGAGCGCGCGCACTGCCTATTCGATGTCGATCACTTTGATACGCGTCCCGACGAACTATTGAGGCGTGCGGTTGAAATGTTGGTCGCCCACATTGATGGCGAGCCCCGGAAGGAAGCGGATAGCGAGGCTGTAGCCGCCGGTTCCGCGACGTCGGCAGATTCCGAGGCCAAGATCCGACGTCCCGTGCATGGTCTGACCCTGCTTGATCCAATCTTCGTGCCCGGAAAT
>USHU01000241.1 GCA_900554605.1 uncultured Actinomyces sp. | reverse complement strand
CTCCGCTCATCCAGACCCGCATTCAGTTGCTCGGTGAGGCTCCTGGAATGCTGGGCTTCCTCTTCACGGAGGATGACGCGCTTGAGCTGGATGAGAAGTCCGTATCGAAGCTCAAGGAAAACGCTCCTGAGGTTCTGGACGCGACGATCCACTTCATTGAAAACTACGACGGCCCCTTCACAACCGAGGCTCTTGAGCACGCGTTGCGCGAGCTCATCGTTGAAGGCATGGATATCAAGCCGCGTATTGCTTTTGGTCCGATTCGCGTGGCAGTGACGGGACGCCAGGTGTCCCCGCCGCTGTTTGAATCCATGGAAATCTTGGGTCGTGAGAGTGTGCTCAATCGTCTGCATTCATTGCGCAACCGACTGGGCTAAACTGGTCATCACCTGAGATGGCTGACGCCGTGCGCCAGCACCATAATCGACCGCAGGAAGTGAGATGGAGCTGGAGCCTGAGGGCTCCGGTGGAGGACTCACTTCCTGCGGTTCTTCATATATGTCGCACTATGATCAGTGCCACGTCCTTGCGATTTGGCAAGTAGAGCGCAGTTCGCTATTCTTTTCTCTTGTCGCCGCTTCGGTCTGACCGAACGGATTGCGCCATGGGGTATGGTGTAATTGGCAGCACGAGTGATTCTGGTTCATTTAGTCTAGGTTCGAGTCCTGGTACCCCAGCCATCGCAAAGAAATTTGCGAGAAGGCCCCCATCGTCTAGCGGCCTAGGACGACGCCCTCTCACGGCGTTAACACCGGTTCAAATCCGGTTGGGGGTACAACTCTTCGCAGGGCTTCGGCCCTGCTTTTTTGTTATCCAAAGATTGCCACCCAAGTGCTGCCCGTCAAGCATGCAAGAATGACACCATGCGCATTATTTTGGTCTCCGATACTTTCCGTCCCACCATGGGAGGAATTGAAACGCAGGTGGGTGCCCTTGCTGACCACCTCCACGCCCGAGGCCATGAAATCGTTGTTCTCACCTGCACGCCTGAGGGCACGCAGGTCGAGCCTTGCCCCTATACGGTTCTTCGCTCGACATGGTCGAATCCATTTGGCGCCCCCGTCGATCCGAAGGCGCCCCGGCGCTTCCGTGACTTCATTACGCGTTTCCACCCCGATGTCGTTCACTACCACATGGGTGAACTCACGCCGGTTGTCCAATCCCTTGTACTGCGTCTCAAAGACTCTGGGATCCCTCAGGTCGTCACCGTGCACTCGCTGTGGGATCCACGCCTGACAATCCCGAGCTTCACTGCCATCGCGCGTAGATCGGGGCTCAACACGGCTCCGATCATCTGGACGGGTGTTTCACAGCTCGTCAATGACCAGATTCGAGCGGTGATGGGGGAGAGTGTCCAGATTGGCACTTTGCATAACGGCGTTGATCTGGCTCCATGGCAGCGTCCACCCCTTGCTCACGAGGGGATCCTTGCTGTCACGGCAACCCGCTTTGCGCCTCGAAAGCGCGTGGATGCGCTCATCGATATCCTCGCAGAGACCTCTCGCCGCTGGAATTCCTATTATCGCCGAGGCGACGCTTCCGTTTTCCCCTTGCGTGCGGTCATCGCGGGTGAGGGACCGCTTTTCAATGCCACTGTGCGCAAGGTTGACAAGTATGACCTGGGGGAGTGGGTTCTTCTTCCGGGACGTATGAGCGCCGGTCAGCTACAGGACCTGTATTCGCGAGCGGATATTTTCCTTGCCCCCTCGATCAAAGAATCTGCCTCGATCGCGGGACGCGAAGCCTTGGCATCTGGACTTGCAGTGATGACGCGTTCACAATCTGGGCTTGCCGAAGTGGTTGAGAACGGCGTGAATGGGTGGAGTCTTGATAGCGACGAGGACATGATCGAAACGCTCGTGGGCGCACTTGTGCGTCCTGAGTGCCTCAGCGACATTCGTGCGCACAATATGAGTGCTAGTTTCCCCTTCTCGTGGGAGAAGGTCATTGACTCAACCGAGGAGTATTACCGGCGGGCGATTGCTGCGGTGTCTTAGTCTTCCATTCCTTCTGCGGAGCGAAGGAAATCCGAGAGCCTATTGGCTGCAGCGACCGCGGAGGGGCCGTGCTGGCGTCCCGGTTGGCGTCCCATGCGCTCGACGGGGCCAGAAATCGAGATCGCGGCCAGCACTCGGCCGGAGGGGCCTCGGACTGGGGCGGACACCGATGCGACGCCAGGCTCGCGTTCTGCGACCGACTGTGCCCAGCCTC
>USHU01000240.1 GCA_900554605.1 uncultured Actinomyces sp. | reverse complement strand
TCGTTATTTAACGGCAGCTACGAGGATCTTTCGCGGATAAGAGCTGCAACAGAGCTTCCACTTGTTTGTAAGGACATCATTGTCTCCGCATATCAGCTCTTTGAGGCCCGCAGGGCCGGAGCAGATGCGGTCCTGCTCATCGCGCAACTTCTCTCGCAGCCGGCTCTGGAAGGACTGCTCGAGCGCGCTCAATCGCTGGGAATGTCGGTAATAGTCGAAACCCACTCGCGCCTCGATGCTCTTCGAGCTTTAGAAGCCGGCGCTGTGATGATTGGTGTTAACGCCCGTAACCTCAGTACAGGTGTTGTTGACCGCCACGTTATTGACGAGGTCATTGATGTCATTCCAACGAATGTTCTTGCTATCGCTGAGTCTGGGGTGCGGGGGCCGCGGGACGTATTTGAATACGCACGTGCTGGCGCAGATGCTGTGCTCGTTGGGGAAGCTCTCATGCGCAGTGATCAACCCGAGGAGTTGGTCGCTGAAATGGTCAGTGCCGGTCACCATCCGTCTTTGCTTGCTGACCGTCGGATGCGTGTGCGCGCGGCACACAAGGGTGCAGATGGATCTTGGAACGATACTCGTCGCGAATAATCGATTAGAGTAGTACGGCAACCATCCTGATCCGCAAGGAATACTATTCATGCGCTTTTTAGCATTGCCGTCACCAAGTCAAGGGGTCTGGTACCTCGGACCGATTCCGATTCGCGCCTATGGTCTGATTATCGCCTGTGCAATTCTGATTGCCGTTTATTGGGCTGCTAGGCGTTACGAAACTCGAGGTGGCGACCGTGAACTCTTCTATGACATTGCACTTTGGGCTGTTCCAGGTGGCATTATCGGGGCGCGTGTCTACCACGTCATTACGTCGCCAGATGCTTACTTCGGTAAGAACGGCAATCCGATTATGGCCCTGGCAATCTGGAACGGCGGCTTAGGGATTTGGGGCGCGGTTGCCGGGGGAGCACTTGCAGCTTGGCTTGTCGTACGCCATCGCGGGCAGCGGCTCGGCCCTGTTGCAGATTCTCTTGCCGTCCCGCTTCTTGCGGCTCAAGCAATTGGACGCTGGGGAAACTGGTTTAATCAAGAGCTTTTCGGGGCTCCTACAACCTTGCCGTGGGGCCTGCTCATCGACAGTGCGCACATGCCACTCGGATACGCCAGCGGAACCTTGTTCCATCCCACTTTCCTCTATGAATCGCTGTGGAACCTTGCAGGCGTCGCTGCTTTGCTCCTCATCGATAAACGTCGGTCTGTGAAGTCCGGACAGCTTTTCTCCTGCTACATCATGGTTTATACCCTGGGACGTGTCTGGATCGAGATGCTTCGTATTGATGATGCGCATCATTTCTTGGGTCTTCGTATCAACGTCTGGACTTCAATCCTTGTATTTATTCTGGGGCTCGTCTGCTATCTCTATGCAGGAAAGCGTGCAGCATCGACGACTCTCACTGAGGCTGAAATCACGCGCGAGGGCGGCCTTGGCGAAGAAGATGACGCGCAAACTCTGGAAAATGCCGAGGCCAGCGAAAACGCCGTCGAGGAGGGATCCGAGGACAACGAGGATGGGGGCGATAGTCCCAAGCCCTCGGAAAGTCGTCCGGTCGAAGACCTCGAGGCACGATAGGATAGAAACATGCGTCGAGCAAAGATTGTATGCACTATTGGACCCGCGACAGCCTCTGCTGAACAAATCCAGGCTCTTGTTGATGCCGGCATGGATGTCGCCCGAATTAATCGTTCTCACGGCACTGCTCAGGAACATGAAGAAGTTATCCAACGTGTTCGCCGAGCCTCTCAAAATTCGGGCCGTGGAGTAGCTGTTCTCGTCGACCTTCAAGGTCCGAAAATTCGCCTCGAAACCTTCGAAGAGGGCCCACAATACCTCGAAATCGGTGATACTTTCACCATCACAACTCGTGATGTTCCCGGTACTAAAGAGCTGGTCGGAACAACTTTCAAGGGGCTTCCCGGTGACTGTGCTCCCGGTGATCGTTTGCTCATTGATGATGGCAACGTCGCGGTGCGCGTCGTTGAGGTGAGCGCAACCGATGTTGTTACCCGCGTTGAAGTTCCCGGCTATGTTTCGGACCACAAGGGATTGAACCTTCCCGGTGTTGCCGTTTCTGTTCCGGCAATGAGCGAAAAGGACGAGGAAGATCTGCGATGGGGTCTTCAAGTTGATGCAGACTTCATTGCTCTGTCCTTCGTCCG
>USHU01000239.1 GCA_900554605.1 uncultured Actinomyces sp. | reverse complement strand
CGTAGCGGAAGGTTCCCATAAGCGTTGCGAGTTCGTCATGGCTCACTACTGCACGCAGGCGTGTGAGCTTGTCGGCAATGGGGGAGAATCCTGCTTGGTTGGCAGCGTCTTCATCCATAAATATTCCGTATAGGTGGGCAATAAGTTCTCCGTTATGCCCGGGAACTTTCCTGGCAGCTGCATCTTCTGCAATTGCTTTTTCCCACAGCTCAGATTGATCAAGGAGCTCATGGAAGGTGCCGTGTATGGGGCGATCGGCCGGAATTTCGTGGGTCGCGAGCCACTCGCCATTGGTGTAGCGGTAGAAATCGTCTTGTGGACGGTAAGTCTGCTCTTCAGTCATAAAGACACTGTACGTTGCCGCTAGTATGCGGCGCACGCCCGTTTTCTTAGGAAGGCCTAAGTTTGCTGTGAATGATTACAGACTGAAGTGAGTAATGTGCACATATGTGCAACATGCCTTGGGAGGATGTGCAAAGTCTCTAAAAGGGTCATGATTAATAAGGAAACAATCAGAAACTCTCTAAGGAACAACGTAACACTATGAGGACGATGGAGACTGATGTCGTAGTCATCGGTGGCGGCTCGACCGGTGCCGGCGTTGTCCGCGATGTCGCAATGCGCGGATTCCGTGCCATTCTTCTTGACCGGGCCGATATGGCTCAAGGAACTTCTGGGCGCTACCACGGATTGCTCCACTCAGGCGCACGTTACATTGCATCCGACCCTGAATCAGCAACCGAATGTGCAGAAGAAAATGCAATCGTTTCCCGTATCAATGCTGATGCGGTGGAGAAGACCGGCGGCCTCTTCGTGACAACGTCTGTCGACGATGAAGACTACGCCGATCAGTTCATCGCTCGCGCGAGAGCCGCTCACGTCCCTGCAGAAGAGATTTCTCCCGCTGAGGCTCTTCGTCGCGAGCCTCGACTTGATCCGGGACTCAAGCGCGCATTTGCAGTACAAGACGGAACCGTCGACGGCTGGCGTATGGTCTGGGGGGCGGCGCGCTCGGCCATTGCCTATGGAGCGGAGATCCTCACCTACACTCGTGCAACCGGAATTCAACGCAGCCAGGACCGTATCGAAGCAGTCTTCGCGCGCGATGAACGATCAGGCGAGGACATCCGGATTGACTGCTCCTTTGTCTTGAACTGTGGCGGCCCCTGGGCCGGAC
Organism: uncultured Actinomyces sp.; assembly: GCA_900554605.1. Lineage (GTDB taxonomy): Bacteria > Actinomycetota > Actinomycetes > Actinomycetales > Actinomycetaceae > Pauljensenia. The sequence continues at coordinate 1,039 of USHU01000239.1, read as the reverse complement.
AAATCGCGGCGCTTGCGGACTGCCATGGAGTGGAAGTCGTTCCAGGTGCGGGAATCATGATCGCCATGAATCATCGTCTTTCACAGAACGTCATTAACCGCTGCATTTGGCCCGCTGACGGTGACATCTTGGTTCCTGTCCACCCCGTGTGCATTATCGGAACGACCGACTTGCGTGCGGAAGACCCCGACAAGTTGCCGATTCTTTCTGACCAAGTCCAGCAGATGCTTGATGCGGGAGAAACCCTGATTCCTGGCTTCCGAAAGTCTCGTGCCCTCCATGCGTGGGCGGGCGCTCGTCCGCTCATCAAAGACACTCGCGTCTCCGAATCAGATACCCGTCACATGGCTCGAGGAATGCACATCGTTGACCACCTGAGTCGCGATGGCGTTGATGGCATCTTGACCATTGCCGGCGGTAAGCTCACGACCTACCGCCTGATGGCAGAACGTATCGTCAACATCATGTGTCAGCAGATGGGGGAGGAACGGCCCTGCCGTACCGCCGACGAAGTCGTTCCCGAGGCAGAAGGACACTCGAACTACTACATCGGCCACCGCCTCGACGATGTTGAACACCATGGCGAGTCGCCTTCCAGCCAAGAGATCATCTGCGAATGCGAACTTGTCACCCGTGAAATGCTCGAACGCGCAATGGACGTTCTTCCCGGCGGGCAACTCGATGATGTGCGCCGTCAAGTTCGTCTCGGAATGGGTCCCTGTCAGGGAGGTTTTTGCTCCCAGCGCAGCGCGGGGATTGCACATGAACGCGGTGACATCGACGCGCCTCGGACAAATGAACTGCTTCGCCTCTTCCTCAAGAACCGCTGGATCGGACTGTGGCCCATTCTCTTCGGTAAACAAGCCCGTCAGGCTGCATTGGACAATTGGATCCACGAAGGAACCCTAGACGTCGAGCACCTGCCGACCGCTCCCGATGCTATTCCGCATGAATGCGCGTACTGGGACGCTGTCGAGAGTGGGGAAGAAGCCCTGGAAGATGGAGAAGAACAGGAAGGACTCACCCATGCGTGACGCAG
>USHU01000238.1 GCA_900554605.1 uncultured Actinomyces sp. | reverse complement strand
TGCCGACGCAGGGAATCAGGGGGCTCTTCGCGCTCTTGAAGAAGCAGGAAATAACTCTGCCCAAAGGCTTGTCTGGATGGGGGATGGGGCTCCAACGAATTCAGCCCAGATCATCACCGCTGTGTCGACGCTGACCAAGGACCACCTGAGTGAGGCAATTACGGCCGCACGCGGAAGCGAATTTACCTCTCAAGCGGTCATTGATTCTCTTGATAATAACGGGGTTGTTCTGGCACCATTTGCAGCCCACGAGGCGCTCATGACTCCAGAACTGAAGGACGCTCTTGCCACCATGCGCCAGCAGCTGATCACTGGTGAGCTCATCATTTCCACTCCTTTTGACCCACTGATTTTCGCCCAGAAAAAGTAGAGGACACCATGGATACTCCTAATCCGCAGACTTCCTATCGCCGAGGCCCCGTGATCCTTCGCGGAGGAAAGATCCCTCACGAAACTTCCGATGCCGGGCTCTTGCGGAGCCAATCTTCCGCGGATTGGTTGCACGAAGATCCGTGGCGGGTTTTGCGTATTCAATCCGAGTTCGTCGAAGGCTTTGGGGCGCTAGCTGATTTAGGTCCAGCGGTGTCGGTTTTCGGATCGGCTCGTACCCCTGCGGGCAGTGGAGATTGGGAGAAGGCACGCACCATTGGTTCGCTCCTGGTTAGCTCTGGCTACGCGGTTATTACCGGTGGAGGCCCGGGGATCATGGAGGCCGCAAACCGTGGGGCTTGGGAAGCTGGCGGAAGCTCTGTGGGTCTTGGAATTGAGCTTCCTCATGAACAGGGAATGAACGAATGGGTCAATATCGGCGTGAACTTCCGATATTTCTTCGCCCGCAAGACCATGTTCATGAAGTACTCGTTGGGCTTCATCGTCATGCCCGGCGGCTTTGGAACAATGGATGAGCTTTTCGAAGCTGCGACTCTGGTTCAGACGGGAAAGGTCAAGTCCTTCCCGATTGTTTTGGTCGGTCGAGACTATTGGGGTGGGCTGGTTGAATGGATTAATTCAACGATGCGTGCGTCGGGAATGCTCTCCGATGAAGACCCGGAACTGCTCCACGTGGTAGATAGCGCCGAAGAAGCAGTGGAAAGAGTAGTTGGACACGAGTAGTTCACATCCCTACTAAAATAGGTCGTTCCCGGTAGAATATAAGTGTTTAAATACCGATCTTTCGGAAGGGAAACGGACATGGCAGCTATGAAGCCGCGAACCGGCGACGGTCCTTTAGAGGCAGAAAAAGAAGGTCGTGGGATTGTCATGCGTATTCCCAGCGAAGGCGGCGGACGCCTCGTGATTGAACTCAGTGCAGATGAAGCGAAGGAACTTGCCCAAGCGCTAGCAAACGCTCTGTGAGACCTCCAAGGCCTGCGCCAAACTTAAACTTCCCACATACAGTGCTTTTCCAACGATTGCGCCCTCAATATAGCCCTCGCGCGTGAGGGCGCGGATATCGTCTAAGTGGCGGATTCCGCCCGAAGCAACAAGATCGGCACGTGTTCTCGCCCGTAGATCTCTCAGGAGTTCTACGGGCGGTCCCATAAGCGCTCCATCCCTTTTCTTCTCGGTAACGATGTAGCGCCTTGCTCCGGCGCGCTCAAGACGCTCGCACACGCTCCACACGTCTCCCACATCGCCTTCGCAAGCGCGCGGACTAATACGCCCGTCTTCGACGTCGATGCAGATGTTGAGACGCTCCCCAAAATGAGCGATGAGCGAGGCAACTTCATCGAGGTCGACCAGGGCCTGCGAGGCCAGATTGACCCGATCGGCTCCTGCGCTTAGCGCACTTTCGATATCCTCCCCGCATCTCACTCCACCAGACCATTCAATATGGCACGGATTTCGGGCGCTCCACCGCTGAACCTGCGCAATGAGATTGCCCAGTACCTCAGCATTATTTCCGCGCCCGAAAGCCGCATCAATATCAACGAGGTGGATCCAGCGCGCCCCGCAATCGATGAACTCGCGGACGATACGAATTGGATCTACACCGGCCGCCCCCTCACGTCCATCCGCATTGCGGTGAGTGAGGGCGAGGCCGGATGCAATATCCAGGGCGGGAAGGATATCCATGACTAGCGCGCGTCCCCGCGTGCAGTTGCGTCGCGCATGGGCGCAATGAAATCGCGAAGCTCTGAAAGGAGAGCATTCATCGCGGGAGAAGAGTCTTGGCCTTCCTGCGCGATGACCTCGGCCGCATGCTGGGCAATAATGCG
>USHU01000237.1 GCA_900554605.1 uncultured Actinomyces sp. | reverse complement strand
AGGCTCTCGACCCGGACCAACGTATGGTCGCTCAGTATGCGGCCGGCCCCATGGCCGTACTCGCGGGAGCCGGGACGGGAAAGACTCGTGCGATTACCTATCGCATTGCCTACGGCGTTGCACGTGGGATTTATGAGCCAGCCAATGTCTTGGCCGTAACCTTTACTAAACGTGCGGCCGTTGAAATGCGCGAACGTTTGGCAGCTTTAGGTGTTCCCGGCGTCCAAGCCCGTACTTTCCACTCTGCGGCACTGCGCCAATTGCAGTTCTTTTGGCCCAGTGCAATTGGCGGGTCGATGCCCCCACTGATTGAGCACAAGGCCTCGTTGATTTCGTCGGCGGCAGCGCGTTTAGGGATCCGCGCGGATAAGGCGCTGGTTCGCGATCTTGCGGCGGAAGTTGAGTGGGCGAAAGTCTCCATGCTTGACGCCGATGCTTATGCCGATGCCGTTCGCACGAATACCCGCACCACGCCGGGAGATTTGAGTGTGGACGACGTGCTCTCCGTCATGGAGGCCTATCAGATCGCTAAGGAAGAGCGAGGCGTCCTTGATTTTGAGGACGTCCTGGTCCTCACCGCGGGAATCCTGCAAGATTACCCGGCAATCGCCAAGAGGATCCGCGACCAGTATCGCTATTTCGTCGTCGATGAATACCAGGACGTGTCTGCCTTGCAGCAGCACTTGCTCAACTTGTGGTTGGGTGGGCGCCACGATATTTGCGTCGTCGGAGACGTTGCGCAAACAATTTATTCTTTCGCCGGTGCCTCTCCGCGCTACCTCCAAGATTTCGCCGAGGCGCACAAAGGCGCGCGAGTTGTCGAACTTGTGCGCGACTATCGCTCGACCCCGCAGATTGTCAGTGCTGCCAATGCCTTGATGAAGGGAGCGCATTCTTCGGTGCTCAAGGGAGCAGTGAAGCTGGTGTCTCAAAGAGAAGACGGCGTTCCCGTCACTTATCGCACTTTTGACGATGATGCGGATGAAGCACGAGGCATCGCGGAAGATATTCGCTCGCTGCACGAGGCGGGTGCGGCGTATTCTTCGATCGCGATCTTGTACCGAACCAATGGGCAGTCTGAGTCCTTTGAGGCACAACTTGCCGAGGCCGGGATTCCTTTCATCGTCCACTCGGGAATGCGCTTCTTCGAACGTGAGGAAGTGCGGCGCGCAATGTACCTGCTCAAGAAACAGGCGACCATGTTGCGAAACGAAGGCAAGGATGAGAACGACCTTGTCCAATTGGTCGAAGACCTAGTGGGAATTGCAGGGTGGAGCGCAAAGGCCCCCAGCGGGCAAGGAGCCCTTCGAGAACGGTGGGATAACCTCAACGCAATCGTTGAGATGGCGCGCCAGCGAAGGGATGCGTCTTTCGTAGCTTTCGTCGCTGATCTTGCCGAAAGAGAGATCTCACAGGCCGCACCTGCAACCCAAGGAGTGACTCTCTCAACGCTTCATGCCGCCAAAGGGCTGGAATGGGACAAGGTCTTTGTTGCGGGAGTAAGTGAAGGACTGATCCCAATTTCCTTAGCTCAAGGGGAAGACGCGATCGAAGAAGAAAAACGCCTACTCTATGTGGGAATGACGCGTGCCCGTGATCGCCTCTGTGTCTCATACTCGCGTTCTCGTCATGGAGGTAATGGAAAACGCAAGGCCTCGCGTTTCTTGAAAGATCTGTGGCCTCGGGACGACAAGAGCCGCACCCGGGTGGGCCGAGGAGGTGCGCTTGAAGGAGGAAACTCCAAGAAGAGCGCAGCACGAGCGGCCCGTGCGGATTTTGAAGAAAACAATTCCCCGGAAGTCATTGAGCTCTTTGAGCGCTTGCGTGCATGGAGAAAAGCCGAGGCCGAAGCGCGTTTGATCCCCGCATTTGCGGTCCTCACCGACAAAACCCTGCGCGATGTTGCGATCGCTCAGCCAAAAACCCTTGTTCAGCTTCGCGTCATCAAAGGGATCGGTGAAGTCAAGATCGACTACTTCGGGCCTCAAATTTTGGCAATTATCCGAGGTGAAGAGGTCACAGTCGATACTGATCCTGCTTAAGAAGCCAGGGGATAGCGAAGATTGTGGCTGAGCAGGTCAAACTCGGTACGCGGCAGTGAAGCCAGGTAATGTGCGCCAGTGGGGGACAGTCCTTCACAGGCGGGTTCTGGCAAGCGGAGTGCGTGCTTTGACGCCGCGCCGTGACAGCCACAGTCAGGATTGATGCTGAGTTCGTGCCACGAAACA
>USHU01000236.1 GCA_900554605.1 uncultured Actinomyces sp. | reverse complement strand
AAGTCTTACGCCCCTTAAGCGGACGCTCACGATCACGGCCGCCTTCAAAGCTCGCCCTGGCAAATTCACCGGACTCATCGAGTTCTTCTTCGCGGCGAATTTTGCCGTTTCCGCGTCGGTCGTCAGCAATTCGTGCACTCGGGCCCTCATCACCAACGGCATTGGCTAAGAGTGCGGCGGCGATATCTTCAATCTCAAGCGAGGTCGTATCGTGAATTTCGTCGAGAAGGGTGCGGTAGAGATCCAGGCGGCCCTTTTCGATTCGCTCACCGATCGAATCGAGAATCCGGCTGGCTCGGAACTGGGAAACTGCAGCGGGAGTAGGAATCTCGACTTCTTCCATCTGAGTTCCAGTGAGTTTTTCAATCTTGCGAAGACGAGAGTGCTCGCGAGGTGTAAAGAAGGTGAGCGATCGCCCTTGACGACCTGCACGCCCCGTTCGTCCAATTCGGTGAACGTAAGCTTCCGCTTCGCGAGGTACATCGAAGTTCACGACCAAACCAATGCGTTCGACGTCGAGACCGCGTGCAGCAACATCGGTCGCAACCAAAACGTCCAAAGAACCGTTCTTCAAGCGCTCGACCATGCGCTCACGCTCGGTTTGTGCCACGTCACCGGAAATACCCGCCGCTTTAAATCCTCGAGAATTCAATTCGAGTGAAATTTCTTCGACATCGAGGCGCGTGCGGACAAAAACGATCGCTGCATCGGACTCCTCTGTACTTTGGTGCTGCGCACGCGTTGCTAAGACACGCGATAAAGCACCGATCTTGTGCTTGTAAGGAACCACCGCATAGGTCTGGTGGATAGTATCAACGGTCGATGATTCTTCAGATACAGCGATCTTGAGGGGATCTTTGAGATGCGTCTGGGCGATCTTTTCGATTGCGGCAGGCATAGTCGCAGAAAAGAGCGCAGTGAGGCGATCGGAAGGAACCGAAGACGTAATGGTTTCAACGTCTTCTGCGAATCCCATACGAAGCATTTCATCGGCTTCATCAAGGACAAGCATCGAGACATGGCTCAGATCCAAGGCGCCCTTTTCGATCAGATCAATGACGCGCCCCGGTGTGCCCACAACAACCTGGGCTCCACGCTTGAGCGCACCAATCTGCGGTCCATAGGCGGAACCACCGTAGACCGGGACAACATCAATATCGCGACTTCGAGAAGCAAAATCCGAAATAGCCTGTGCGGATTGCATCGCCAGCTCACGCGTGGGAGCAAGAACAAGTGCCTGCACATGGCGTTCATCTGAATCGATTAGAGCAAGAAGAGGCAAGCCGAATGCGGCCGTCTTTCCGGTACCGGTTTGAGCGATTCCGACGACGTCGTGGAGTTCAAGAAGTGCAGGAATTGCCTCAGCTTGGATCGGGGTGGGAACTTCGTACCCCATCTGGGTAATGGCCGCAAGGAGATCATCGGGAAGACCGAGATCAGCAAAGGTCGTTTCAGTGGGGTTTTCGGGTGCAGTGGACACAAGTTTCCTTACAATTAGCGTCGCTCAGGGTCGACTTCACGGATGAAGCGCGACCCCACACCGTTTTCACCGCCGAGGCTATGCTCGACCACCATTGGGTAGCGCCTCGTTGCCTAGCAAGGCTATCAGGTCAATACTCCAGAAACAGTAGTGCCTTCGGTGAGATCGCACACAACTTAGAAATCCGTTTCATCCGTAGGTCGGATCGCAGGACGCACATCATCTTCAGGAGGTTGCCAACTGTAGATGTCAGCCTCTACCTGTTCACCTGAGCGAATGTCCTTCACCGTATCAGCGCTTCCATCCGAACCGGGGAACCATACGAATGGGATTCCTCGTTTATCGGCGAACTTAATTTGCTTGCCGAATTTTGCGGCGCTAGGTGCCACATCGGTAGGAATACCACGCCTACGCAAAATGGTTGCCAAGGCATTGCAGTGCCGACGCTCTGACTCGTCAGCAACGGCAATAACGACACAGGTCGGCACCTTCCGCGAAGCGGAAACCATATCCTGCGAAAGAATTCGCGAAACGAGACGAGAAACACCAATCGAGAGTCCTACTCCCGGGTAGGTGCGCTTCCCATCCTTGGCAAGTGAGTCATAGCGCCCACCGGAGCAAATAGAGCCAAGGTCTTCATGACCCACAATTTCGCTTTCGTAAACCGAACCGGTGTAATAGTCGAGGCCACGAGCAATCTTGAGATCAGCGATGATGACTCCCGGCATTGCAGCATTTGCCTCGTCAACAAGA
>USHU01000235.1 GCA_900554605.1 uncultured Actinomyces sp. | reverse complement strand
AACACGTTGAGCGCGCCGGAGAAAAGGCCGATTCCCAGTGCGAACATCGACACGATAAGGAAGGCCGCAAGGATCGCCAAAACTCCCCACACAGTCGGATGCCAGCCAAAAAGAAGCGCACCGACGAAAAGAACAGCGACCTGCGGAAGGAAGTGAACAAGGGCAACCCACATTGCCGACATCGGGAAGAGCTCACGGGGAAGATAGATTTTCTTCACCAGCGGCGCGTTGCCGACCACAGATCGGGTTGCGTTGCCAAAAACTTCCGAGAAATAGTTCATGAGAACCACGCCGGAGAACATGTAGATCACATAGTTCTCCACGGCGCGGTTCATCTTCATGAAAACGCCAAGTGCGAAGTAGAAGACCAAGAATTGGGTCAGCGGCTTCGCGTAGCTCCACAGCATTCCAAAGATCGAGCCGCGATAGCGAGCTCGCAGTTCCTTGTGAACGATGAGGCTGGTCAGGTAGGGCTGACGGAAAACCTCGATCAGTCCCGATGACTTGCCCGGGGTTTGGAATTGCTGCGATGCGATGTTACTCAACGAGTGGTCCCATCCTCGAACAAGGGGGCAAGCTCGTTATCGAGCATCGTCAGTGCCGAAGCGATGGCCATGTGCATATCCAGGTACTTGTAGGTACCCAGGCGGCCCCCGAAGAAGACACGGTCTTCATTCTTCATGAGTTCACGGTACTGCTCGAGGCGTTCGCGATCCTGCGCGGTGTTCACCGGGTAGTAGGGCTCGTCGCCATGATCAGCGAAGCGTGAGAACTCGCGGAAGATCACGGTCTTCTCATCCTGGTAGTCACGCTCGGGGTGGAAGTGACGGAATTCGATGATTCGTGTGAAGGGAACGTCGATATCGCCGTAGTTCATGACGGAGCAGCCCTGGTAGTCACCGGTGTCGACGACTTCCTTTTCGAAGTCGACGGTGCGCCAGGACAGGTCACCTGCCGAGTAATCGAAGTAGCGATCAACCGGGCCGGTGTAGACGACCGGAACCTTGCCGACGACCGCAGCCTTGTTCAGCGGGTTTTCGGGATCGAAGAAGTCGGTATCCAAGTAGACATCGATGAGCTCCGAGGCCACCATACGTTCCATCCACGCGGTGTAGCCATCCACCGGCAGACCTTCGTACTTATCGTTGAAGTAGCGCGAATCGTAGTTGTAGCGCACGGGAAGACGCGAAATGATCGAGGCGGGAAGATCCTTGGGATCGGTCTGCCACTGCTTGGCGGTGTAGTTCTTGAAGAAGGCCTCGAAGAGAGGGCGACCAACCAAGGAAACGCCCTTGGACTCGAAGTCGGTGATCTCTTGGCCGTCAACTTCTGCTGCCTGCTGGGCAATGAGCGCGCGGGCCTCGTCCGGGCCGTAGGCGGCGGAGAAGAACTGGTTGATGGTTCCAAGGTTCACAGGCATCGGGTAGACAACGCCGTCAACGGTGGTCCATACGCGGTGCACGTAAGAGGTAAAGGATGTGAAACGATTGACGTACTCCCACACACGCTCATTGGAAGTGTGGAAGAGGTGCGCACCGTACTTATGAACTTCGATACCGGTTTCCGGATCAATCTCAGAGTAGGCATTGCCACCAAGGTGCGAGCGACGCTCAACGATTGCGACACGGAGGCCCCAGCGAGATGCGGCCTGCTCAGCAATTGTCAGGCCGAAAAGGCCAGATCCGACGACAACGAGGTCATAGTTCACGGTCGAACTCCTTTCAATCCCAGTCAGTATAAGCGAAAGATCTGAGTGAATCGTTTCTTTAGCCCTTCGACACGAACCAACGCATCTTTCCAACGCCTCGATACAACAGTTGACGCAGATCGGTGGGAATCAGGCGATAGCCACCGCGAATGGCCAGGTTTCGGGCAAATTGAGCATCGGAAACAATGCCTTCGCTCCGGAAGATCTTTTGCAGACGCATTTCTGAGCGCAACATGTGTCTCCCCCCACGCCTCTTATAGGCGCCTGATCCCACGCGATAACGGACCAGAACTTCAGGGGTATTCCCGCAGGGAACACCTGCAGCCACCATTCGCGCAAACAAAAGGTAGTCCTCCATCAGTTGGAGATGCTCATATCCCCCAACTGCCTCGACCGCGCTCTTGCGGTACACAACTGAGGGGTGCGCGAAAGGTGAACGATAGGAAATGACCCGACGGATCTCTTCTTCGCTGGTTGGCATGGAGCGCACGAGCCCACCCTCGGCCTCGTCGTCACTGAATTCTTGAATCGCAGAC
>USHU01000234.1 GCA_900554605.1 uncultured Actinomyces sp. | reverse complement strand
AGCAGCATTGCGCATAGGGGAGAGGGCCTTTACCCATCTCACAGTTTCCCAAGTTTGCTACTTTTAATTCACAGAATCAGTGTTATTTCAGGTAGGCTTTTGGGAGTCCTGCGATCTGTGGATCGCATTTATTCCATTTACTAGGAGGAAGCCTTGCTCAGTGCGTTCGCGCAGGCATTCCGTACCCCAGATCTTCGACGGAAGCTTCTTTTCTCGCTGTTCATTATGGCGATGTTCCGTCTTGGATCTTTCATCCCAACTCCGGGCGTTGACTCGCAGGCAGTTGCGAAGTGTCTAGCTCAGCAAAACGACGCCTCGCTTCTGGACCTCGTCAACCTATTCTCCGGTGGGGCGCTCCTCCAGTTGTCTGTCTTCGCGTTGGGCATCATGCCCTACATCACCGCGTCGATTATTATCCAGCTTCTTCGCGTCGTGATCCCGCGCTTCGATGACCTCCACAAGGAAGGTCAGACAGGCCAAGCAAAGCTCACGCAGTACACGCGTTACCTCACAATCTTCTTGGGTATTCTCCAGTCGACGACGATGATCTCACTGGCCCGCTCCGGCAACCTTTTCGCGGGATGCGCCGAGAAGGTTATTCCCTCAAACTCCGTGTGGACCTTCCTCCTCATGATGATCGTCATGACCGCCGGTACCGGCGTCATCATGTGGCTGGGTGAATTGATCACCGAGCGCGGCATCGGTAACGGTATGTCGCTCCTGATCTTCACCTCGATCACCGCGCGCATGCCCGCGCAGCTCCTGACCATCGGCCAGGGTGGTAAGTGGGGTGCTGTCTTCGCGATCCTCGGCCTGATGCTTGTCGTCTCAATTGTGGTTGTCTACCTCGAGCAGGCTCAGCGCCGAATTCCGGTTCAGTACGCGAAGCGCATGATCGGCCGACGCCAGTACGGTGGTACTACCACCTACATTCCGCTCAAGATCAACATGTCCGGCGTTATCCCGGTCATCTTCGCTTCTTCTCTTCTTGCATTCCCCCCGATGCTTGCACAGTTTGGACGCCAGGACTCCAAGTGGGTCCAATGGATCAGCGCCAATTTCCACCAGGACGCGTGGCCCTACCTGACCACCTACGCCCTGCTCACGCTCTTCTTCACCTTCTTCTACACCGCGATCACTTTCGATCCCGATGAAGTAGCGGACAACATGAAGCGCTACGGTGGCTTCATTCCCGGCTATCGCGCCGGTCGTCCGACGGCTGAATATCTGCGCTACGTGATCAACCGAATCACCACCGCCGGTGCTCTCTACCTGGTCACTGTGGCACTGATCCCGTCATTGGCGATCATCCCGCTGCATATTTCTCAAGGACAAATGCCCTTCGGCGGCACGACCCTTCTGATTATCATCGGCGTCGGCCTGCAGACGGTGAAGGAAATTAATACACAGCTTCAACAGCACCACTACGAAGGATTCTTGCGATGACCGCTATCGTTCTCCTCGGCCCTCCCGGAGCGGGCAAGGGCACACAGGCAGCACGTATCGCCGAGCGTTTGGGTATTCCCGCGATCTCGACCGGAGAGATTTTTCGCGCCAACATGTCTGAGGGCACTGAGCTGGGCAAGCGTGCCAAGGAGTACATGGAACGCGGCGAGTTCGTCCCCGACTCTGTCACGAACCCCATGGTGAAGGTTCGCCTCGCGGCGCCCGATACCGCAAATGGCTTCCTTCTTGATGGATACCCGCGCACGCTTGAGCAAGCACATGTTCTGCGGGACATGCTCGGGGAGCTCGGAGTCAGCCTCGACGCCGTCCTCGAGATTCAGGTCGACGAAGACGAGGTTGTTGCTCGCATGCTCAAACGCGCGACCGAGCAGAACCGTGCGGATGACACGGAACCCGTCATTCGTCACCGCCTCGAGATCTATCACGAACTGACGGAACCCATGGCCACCTACTACGCAGACCAGGATCTGCTTCAGGCAATCGATGGTCGCGGAACGATTGACGAAGTCAGCGAACGTATCTTCGCAGTCTTGGACGGTCTCAATAACTAAAACCATTGCGTACATGGCGCTCGACGCAGCGTTCACGCAAAACTGGGGCGCGGTGGCACATGTCCATCGCGCCCTTTGATTTTTACCTGAAGGAAACAGCATGTCCCGCATTGAATACAAAACTCGCGACCAGATGAAGTGGATGCGTGAGTCTGGACTTGTCGTCGCAGAAATTCACCGCAGCCTGCGTGAAGCAGCACGCCCTGGTATCACGACAGCTGAACTCG
>USHU01000233.1 GCA_900554605.1 uncultured Actinomyces sp. | reverse complement strand
GCAGCCAGCAACCCCACGACTTCCTCTCCTGAGCAATCGCGCCAACTGAGCGCAGTTGCACTGGGACGCTACGCCTCGGCAGTGCAATTGGCCCAGGCATACGCAATCGACATTGACGCGGGCGATCAAGGCGTTGATGCCCTCGCCCAACGATTCACCCAGGCCACAGGCGCCACCCCCAATTGGCTCGTCCGTCAGGGTGCGTCCTCTGACCTCACTCTCCCCCAGCCCTCGCAAACAACTTCCGCTTTTTCTTCTTCCGACGAGGCCGCCGCGTCCACCGCGAGCTGGGACTGCATCGCACAGACCCTGCCGAAGTCTGCGGTCCACACCACTGACTTCTACGAGGCCGAAACCATTGAGAACGCTCTCCTTGATCGCGCCTCGCGTTCTTTGGAACGAGGAAGCAAGGATTCGCGCCAATTGCGTTGTTCTCTTACAAACACCTCGCCTTCTGATCTTGCCCAGGCGAGTCTTCGCGCCGATGTCAATCTGCTCCAGTCCGACTCGCAAGATGTTCGTCTTTTTGGCGTTCAAGCAGCCCTTGACGACCTTCGTCTCTGGGCTGGTGCTCCGACTGTTGCTTTCCCAGCGGTGGTGACTCTTCAATGAGTGCAGAACTTGCCGATTATCGCGATCGGCTCCCCCGCGGGGACGCGGATGCGCTCCATATTGAGCTTGATGACGGGGCGATCCTCGTTTCGGGACGCTATGCCTTGATCATGCTCCGCGAAGGTGAAGTCACTGATTCGGCAATGTGGTACGAGGTTCAGAGTGCCCGCTGGGAGGGTGAAAAACAGGAGTTGAGCGTGAATTGGGTTGATCCGGCCCGTTCCCCTCTTGTTGTTCATTCTTCGCACTCTCCCATGCGCGCTTTTATGGAAGACATCAGCGAGAAGGTCAATCGCACTCAGGTTCTGGTTCGCAGCATAAAAGCCCCAAATGGTGCGGTGATTACCGCGCAGATCCGCAAGCGCGAGGATGGAGAGTTGTTTTCTGTTCTTGCAGCACGCGGAAGGCTTGATGACGAGGCGATGGAGCTTGCTCATTCCCTTGAAAAGCAGCTGCGCGAAAGCGTCGGTTTGGAGTAGCCCACAAGCTACTACTGTGCGCGCTCGGTGAAGCGCTGGCGTACTTCTTCGAGACGCATCAGCTCTCGGAAAGCCTGAGTGTATTGGGGATCGTCTTCGCTCAGGCGTTGAAGGTTCGCATTTGCATCCGCCAGTCGCCTTGTCACATCGAGGCGGACCATTGCACCCATCGCTCCCCTGCAGTACGCGCGGAGCTGGTCCTCGCGGTCTTGAGGGAGCGGAGCAACCGCTAATTCCACCAACACGGCTGCTACTTCGGGGATCATGAGCGCGCGAACATCGTCGACGAAGGCCCGCGTTGCCGCCTGGATAGCCTTGGCGCCAGTCCCAAAGTGTTCTTCTGCTGGGCGAAGGACTTTCACGAAAGCATCCAAGCCACCTGCCGCTCGGATCGCGTCGTGAACCGCGCGGTAGGAAGGAACAGAAAACGCCTCTCCCCCGAGTTCTTCGAAGCCCGATCCCACCACGTACATGGGGTATTGAATGAGTGCTTCGAGGGCTTGCCGCTCGATGCGAGAAACCGGGTCCTCGGGGCCTCGCCTCACAGGGGCGGGCTGCGGAGTTTCCGCGGGTGCTCCCCTTCCCGCGTACGAGGCCGGGCGCGAGTGCGCGCTTGAACGAACCGCACGCGAGACCTCGGAAATATCCATGCCGATCCACCCCGCAAGCGAACGCGTGTACTCGCGTTGGAGTGCGTGGTCGCGGATGCGAGCAACGACGGGAGCTGCCGCACGCAAAGCTTTCACGCGCCCTTCTGCGGTGCGCAAATCAAGTTGACGCAGAACGGAACGGATCACGAACTCAAAAAGTGGCGTCCGAGAGTTCACCAATTCCACAACGGCGCGCTCTCCTTGAGCCATGCGGAGTTCACAGGGGTCCATGCCATTGGGTTCAACCGCAACGAAGGTCTGGGCTGCGAAGTTCTGGTCCATTTCGAAGGCGCGAAGGGCGGCTTTTTGTCCTGCCGCGTCGCCATCGAAGGTGAAGATCACTTCTCCACCGTGGGTTTTCCCATTGCTGAGGACAACCCCAGCGGCACTGTCCGCACTGTCTCCCAAAAGCCGGCGGACGATTTTGACGTGGTCTTCACCAAAAGCGGTACCGCAACTTGCGACCGCATATCCCACACCGGCTGCGTGGGCAGCCATGACGTCCGTG
>USHU01000232.1 GCA_900554605.1 uncultured Actinomyces sp. | reverse complement strand
TTTCACGCAGCGGCCACTCGACGGTTGTGAGGCCGAGGGCTTGGCTGCTCGCGGGTTCTTGATTGCCAAAACCCAGGACGGAAAGATCTTGTGGAACGCGGAGATTGAGATCGGTGACGGCTTGGAACACGCCCGGTGCCTGCGAGTCATCGGCAACGGCGATCAAGGTGATATCCGGGTTGTCTGAGAGAAGGCGCAGGGCTGCCTGGTATGCGGTCGAGGCATCCCAGTCGGGAAGCGAAAGCAAAGTGAAACCCGTGCCGAAGGCGGCTTCAAGGGGGAGCTGGCGTGAGTGATTGGTATTCGGTCCTGCAAGAAAAACTGCGTGTCCGCGTCTTTGTGCGCTCAGATGTTCGCTGAGTATTTCTTTCACTCCCGCGCATTCGTCAATGCTCACAAGAGCGCTGGCCCCTTGGGTGTCTTCCGTATTAATCATCGACATTGCAACGATGGGAATACCGAGGTTTGCCAGGAGTGTGGAGGTAAAACTCTCGGCGGAGGTCGTTTCGCGGATGACCCCGGCTAATTGCGTGTCCCCTAAGACGGAGCGAATTGTCTGCGCATCTGAGGGGTCATTGCTTGATTGGAAAAGTGGAAGAAGCAAGTAGCCGCGCTTTTGGATTTCGATCATGGCGGTTGTGAGAACCGTGTGAACGACCGGAACGAAGGGATTATCTGGAAGCTCTGCCATGAGCAGCGCGATCAGGCGAGAACTGCCGCGCCGAAGTGAACGTGCAGCAGCATTAGGAATATAGTTCAGGTCTCGCGCTGCATCTTGGACTCTCTGAATTGTTGCCGGTGCGATCTTCACTTCTGGTCCGCGGCCGTTCAGTACCAAAGAAACCGTCGAAGGAGCAACTCCTGCTGCTTGGGCCACATCGGCCCGCGTTGCTCGTTCCATTCTTCCTGCTCCTGATCTGCGATGGAATAAAAGCGTGTTAACACAACAACTATAACGTGTTAGTCTTTGTGTACTGCAAGGAGTTTCAATGTTGACTCACCTGAAAGGCTCATCATGAAAATTATGCCCTCATACGCGCCCTGTGTGGGAGCACTTTCTCCTGCTCGCGCGTATCTCGCTGATGATCCAGGGCAGATGAGTCTCGACGGCACCTGGGCTTTCGCCTATCACCGGGTGGATCCCAATCCCGGCGCGAATCCTGAAGACGCATGTCCTCCTCCCCACGTATCAAGCGAAGAGACGATCGATGTCCCAAGTCACTGGGTTCTTCGAGGAGATGGACGTTGGGGTGCCCCCGCCTATACCAACGTTGATTTCCCCTTCCCTGTGGATCCGCCTTTTCCCCCGGAAGATAATCCTGTCGGCGACTATTCTCGCCGCTTCACATGTCCCAAGTCGTGGCTTTCGCCGGGAGGTCAGATCCGCCTGCGCTTCGAAGGCGTTGAATCCCAGTTCATTGTCTGGGTCAACGGTCAATGGATCGGAATGGCTCGCGGTTCACGCCTCGCCCATGAATTCGACATCACCCGGGCGCTTGTCCCCGGTGAAAATACGGTGACTCTTCGCGTTCATCAGTTCAGTGCGGGATCCTATCTTGAGGATCAGGATCAGTGGTGGCTTCCCGGAGTTTTCCGCTCAGTTTCGCTTCGATACCTTCCCGACTTCTCCATCGAGGATCTGTGGATCAACACCGATTACGAGGCCGGGCAGGGATTTGTGACCCTTGAGCTGAGAGTGCGTGGGGCGCAAAGCGAAACGCTTGAAGCGAATCTAGACATCGAAGGCCTCGGTGCCTCAGCGCTGACGCTCGCACGCGGGGAGGGTGGCCGCTATCAAAGCAAAAGCATCGGCCTCGGCAATGTCCAGTCGTGGAGCCCACAATCGCCAAAACTCTACGCCGCACGCGTGCAAGTGATGGGGGAGGGTGGCCGCCTTACGGAAGAACGTCACCTGCGCCTCGGCTTCCGAAGGGTTGAAATCGTTGACGGCGTGCTGCGTGCCAATGGGCAGCCTCTGACGCTTAATGGTGTCAATCGCCATGAAATTCGTGCCGACGAGGGGAGGGTATTCAGCGAAGAATTTGCGCGCACCGATCTTGAACTCATGAAGTCGATGGGTATTAACGCGATCAGAACATCCCATTACCCGCCTCATCCGCGCCTTCTTGATCTGGCCGATGAAATTGGCCTGTGGGTCATGCTCGAGGGGGATATTGAAACCCACGGCTTTGAGGGTACTCGCACGTGGATTGATAACCCCTCCGATGATCCGCGGTGGGAAGCCTCCTACC
>USHU01000231.1 GCA_900554605.1 uncultured Actinomyces sp. | reverse complement strand
ATGAGCGATCACAATGACCAGCCTTCAGCAAAGGACTCTGATTCCGGCGCTCATGAGGATGAAGCATCCACGCCGAAGGCGGACTCTTCAGCGGATGAGCAGTCTGGGGTAAACGCCGCGTCGGCAAAGCGCCCACGCCGCTCTCGCCGGGCAACGCGTCCTCAAACGGAAGAAAGTGCCGAGGTCTCTACGCCTGAAGAAAAGCCTGAGGTGGCACCTGTAGCGCAGAATACTCCCGACCAGTTCGCAAGCGACTCTGAGCGCACGGAAGAAAGCGGAAGTGCGCAGCCGCCGACTGCCTCGTCGCAGAGTAGGGAAAAACCAGCGCGTCCGGGACGAAGCCGCAGGCGTCGTGCAGTGATCGAAGCAAGTGAACCGGTCACGGTTCATCTTGATCTTCCTGAGCCGGCTGCCCCTGTTGCTGCAGTCCACAGCGTCCAAGACATTGTGATCGATGTACCTGCTCGCTCCGAAGACAGCGCCCCCATTAAGCGCTCTCGGCGGCGTCGGGTCGCTGTCAGTGCACCCGCTGCGCCGGGCGAAGAACAGTAACAGTGCCCAAGCACACACCCAAATTCTGAGAGTTTTCGCTCTAGCGGTTTGCTTGAGAGTCGATTTTCAGCTAAATTTGATCGTCGGCGCAACGAGCGCCAACGGGCTTAGTGTTTCTTGAAGAGGAACGTTGTTCGAACGTGGAAGCCAAGTCCGTCCAAGTTTTCGAGAAGAGATGAGCTTCAACGTGGTCTACGCGATCGTCAAGGCCGGCGGCCGGCAGGAAAAGGTGTCCGTCGGTGACGTCGTCGTCGTCGACAAGCTGGCAGAAGAAATTGGTGCCAGCATCGAACTCCAGCCTTTGATGCTGGTCGATGGCGATGCAATCACCGTCGAGCCCAGCGCACTGGAGAAGGTCACGGTCAAGGCAGAGGTTGTTGACTCTGCTAAGGGCCCGAAGATCTCCATTATTAAGTACAAGAACAAGACCGGTTACCGTAAGCGTCAGGGCCACCGCCAGAAGCTCTCGGTTATTAAGATCACTGAGATCGCCTGAACCGTTCGATATAGAAAGTAGACGTCGAGATGGCACATAAGAAGGGCCTTGGCTCCTCCCGCAACGGCCGCGACTCGAACGCCCAGCGACTGGGCGTCAAGCGTTACGGCGGCCAGCTGGTCAACGCCGGCGAAATCATCGTTCGTCAGCGCGGCACCCACTTCCACCCCGGTGAGGGCGTCGGTCGTGGCAAGGACGATACCCTCTTCGCGCTGCGCGCGGGTGCGGTTGAGTTCGCAACCCGTCGTGACCGTAGGGTTGTCAACATCGTTGAGCCGGTCTCTGCCTGAGACCGACCGCTGATTGGGGGCGTCCGGCACAAGGCCGGATGCCCCTTTTCACTATCCTGATTCGCGCTGGTGCGCACTGGTCAAGACGGGGGACACCACAGTGGCAAGCTTTGTCGATCGAGTAACGATTTTCGCCCAAGGAGGCAACGGCGGCCACGGTGTCGCCTCGGTTAAGCGCGAGAAATTTAAGCCACTGGGCGGGCCTGATGGCGGTAACGGCGGTAACGGCGGTTCCGTGATCCTCGAAGTAGACCCACAGGTGACCACTCTTCTGACCTATCACCGTAATCCCCACCAGAGAGCGGAAAACGGCACTCAAGGCATGGGAGACTTCCGTCAAGGAAGGAACGGTGCAGACACAATCCTCCCGGTTCCAGACGGCACTGTCGTCAAGTCAAAGCGCGGTGAGCTGCTTGCTGACCTCACCGGCGCTGGAAGTCGATTCGTTATTGCCGAAGGAGGCCGCGGTGGTCTGGGAAATGCTGCCCTCGCCTCGAAGAAGCGTAAGGCTCCGGGGTTTGCTCTCCTTGGGGAGCCCGGGGAAGAACACAATGTTGTTCTTGAACTCAAGTCTGTTGCCGATGTTGCCCTTGTCGGCTACCCCTCGGCTGGTAAATCCTCACTGATTGCGGCGATGTCTGCCGCGCGCCCCAAGATTGCCGACTATCCTTTCACGACGCTTGTGCCCAATCTTGGGGTTGTTCAAGCAGGGGATTCTCGCTACACCGTTGCCGATGTTCCAGGACTCATTCCTGGGGCTTCCAGCGGTAAGGGACTGGGATTGGACTTCTTGCGTCATATTGAACGCTGCGCTGTCATTGTGCACATCCTCGATACCGCAACTTTCGAAGTTGATCGTGATCCCGTTTCTGATCTGCGCACGATCGAAGCTGAATTGGCCGCATATGAGGGCGATCTGGGTGAAATTGAAGGC
>USHU01000230.1 GCA_900554605.1 uncultured Actinomyces sp. | reverse complement strand
GATCTGGCGAGTCAGCTCAGGGCTGTATGCAATGCCCTGGCGCAGCGCTCCCCCATGCGAGGAATTTGGCTTCACAATTGCGCTGATGCGAAGTTCTTGCCCCTCGTTGATGAGCTTCTTCATAAATTCTTTATCGGAAGAGTGATCCGACCAGACCTTGTACTTGTCGTCCCACGTGTACTTTGCCGCGGCGTTGATGCGCTTGTACTTAATCCCCAAAATTTTGTCGTAGTCGTACGAGGCCGCGGGAGCGTCGCTGGCAGAAGGCGAAGGACTCGGGGTGGCTGAGTTCTTTTCGCCAATGGTGCCCGAGTAGTACTGACGCATCAGTTCGTCGAATTCTTTGTGATCCTTCAGCCCGAGGACATACTCCATCAGGTTCGACATATTGCCGTCTTCATCAATAACAAGGACGACTTCAGACGCGGAAGTTGGCCAGTGGCCGGCAAGAACATCGTAGGCGGAGGTATACAAAGAGGCTTGCTGCGGCATTTGGTAGAAGGCATTGGTAGCCATCATCGAGGACATGGGGCTTCCACGCATGCCCGTTTCCATCCGATTCATCGCTTGATCAGGGCTGACTTGGATGTTGTCCTTCGAAGTATCGGCCTGGAAAATCTGTGGCGTCACATCGTAGTCGTATTCGATAGCGTTGACGAAAGAATTCACATTCCCGCCGTTTCCATCGAGGAACGCCTTCAGAGAGGCCAAGTCATTCGTCTTCGCATCGCGAATATTGTCTGCAAGGGTCCTCAGTTTGGAGACGCCGACTTTGCCGTCGCTAGGCTTCTCGCTGCTAGCGGCTTCGACTTGCGCAGACAGGGCACTGGACATGTCCATCCCACTCTTTTGAATGGTCAGCGGGTATGCGCCTAGGGTTTCTTCTTCTGTCTGGGCGATGTAGGCGTTCGTACCGTTCGCAAGGGCCAAGATCGCGGCGATACCAATGATTCCAATAGACCCCGCGAAAGAGGTCATCAGGGTACGGCCCTTCTTGGTCATCAAGTTATTGAAGGACAGGGAAAGCGCGGTCAGGAAACCCATCGAGGTACGGCGCACCGGCTTGGCCTCGCGAATTTCTTCGGTGCCGGGGACGAATGGATGAGAATCGGCAACAACCTCACCATCCGCGAGCTCGACAATGCGGGTCGCGTATTGGTGCGCAAGCTCCGGGTTGTGGGTCACCATGATGACCAAACGGTCCTGAGCGACGTCTCGCAGGAGGTCCATGACCTGGACACTGGTCTTTGAATCCAGAGCACCGGTCGGTTCGTCGGCCAAGAGGATTTCAGGGTCATTGATGAGCGCTCGAGCAATGGCGACGCGCTGCATCTGACCACCAGAAAGCTGCGAGGGCTTCTTCCCGACGTGCTCGGCAAGCCCGACGCGTTCCAAGGCTTCCATCGCACGCTTGCGGCGTTCGCCTCGGGAGACACCGGAGAGAGTCAGCGCCAACTCAACGTTGGACAAGATGGTCTGGTGCGGGATCAGGTTGTAGGACTGGAAAACGAAGCCAATGCGGTTGTTGCGGTAAGCATCCCAATCGCGTGCTTTGTAGTCCTTCGTTGAGATTCCATCGATAACCAGGTCACCGCTTTGGAAATGGTCAAGGCCACCAACGACGTTGAGCATTGTCGTTTTACCCGAACCCGACTGGCCCAGTACCGCGACGAATTCGCTATCGCGGAAGGCAACCGAAACGTCATTGAGCGCGACCTGGCGCAGGTTTGCGGTTTCGTAGATCTTGACGATATTTCGCAGCTCAAGCACTGGGATTCCTTCGACCGTTAATTGCTGACCTTTTTAAGGCTAACGAAATCACCGGTGGCGTGACATCAGGGATTCCCCTGGTTGACGGCTAAAAACCCTGGATCAGTGGGAATTCGATTGACCCGAGACCAGAAGAATCTCCTCGTTATCAAGTCGAGCGAGAGCTCCTTCTAGGGCCGCTGACGAGAAGATGCCTTCGTCACGTGCCTGCAAAAGGGCAGCTCGCTGAGCGTGAATGGCTTCAAGTGCCAGCTCGCGGATTTGCTCACGCGTGAAGGAACGTTCAACTTCCTCTTCGCTCATTTCCACGGGAGTGGCCTCGTTTTCCCCATCGGTGTCGGGGAGAGGCTCGCTCACAGCCCCCGAAGAAGGAGAAGATTGCAGGTCGACAACATTGCCCAGGCGTGACAGGGTTCGCGAGACTCCAGCAGACAAGAGTGTCTGAGCATCAACTTCCTTGATTGCCTGGGCCAGAGCCGTATCCACGAGTGCAGAACTCATGACCTGTCG
>USHU01000229.1 GCA_900554605.1 uncultured Actinomyces sp. | reverse complement strand
CCTGATCTATGCAGGTTCGGGTTCGAGCGGTGTCGTGACACTGACCTCGACACTGTATTCGACCGTTGCAATTTCAACGCCTCTGATCTTCGGTTCACTTTCGGGCGTTGTTTCGGAACGTGTTGGCGTTGTCAATATCGCCATTGAAGGTGACCTGCTCTTGGGAGCTTTCGCAGGCGTCATGGCTGCCTCGTACTTCCAGACTTCATGGGCGGGCCTAATCGCAGCGCCGATCGCGGGTGCCTTCCTTGGCTGCCTCTTGGCACTCTTCTCGGTCAAGTATGGCGTGGATCAGATCATCGTCGGTGTGGTCTTGAACGTCTTGGCAGCGGGTCTGACGACGTTCTTCTACGGAACGTGGATGACGAATGCCGAACTCTTCAATACGAATAAGTTCTCGCTCTCTGATATCAAGATTCCGATCTTGGGAGAAATCCCGGTTATTGGCCCGATGCTCTTCAACCACAACATCTTGGTCTACTTGATGTACGCCACGGTGATTTTCTTGGCGATCTACCTGTACCGTTCGCGTTGGGGCTTGCGTCTTCGTGCCTGCGGTGAGCACCCGCGAGCAGCCGATACCGTCGGCATTAACGTCAATCGCACGCGAACCCTCAATGCCATCCTTGCTTCCGGTTTTGCGGGATTGGGCGGTGCATTCTTCACCATCGGTTCGGACCTGTCCTTTACCGACAATATTTCCGCCGGAAATGGCTACATCGCCTTGGCTGCAATGATCTTGGGTAAGTGGCACCCGATCGGCGCCATGGGTGCAGCGCTCATGTTCGGTTTTGCTCAGGCACTCGCGCGCCTGCTGCCGAACTTGGAGCGGTCCATTCCTTCAGACCTGATCTCGATGATCCCCTACATCGTGACCATCATCGCGGTCGCCGGATTCGTCGGGAAGTCGCGTCCGCCGGCAGCTGAGAACATTCCCTACACGAAGTGATTGACTGCTAGGAAGAAGGAACGACTCATGGACATCAACTGGGAAGATCTTCAGGATCTTGCTATCTCGGCAATGGAACAGGCTTACTGCCCATACAGCGGATTTCCCGTTGGAGCAGCTGGACTGACAACAGACGGGCAGACCTATTCGGGATGCAACGTGGAGAACGCCGGTTACGGTGTCACACTGTGCGCTGAATGCGGAATGGTTTCGCAGATGGTGCGCTCCGGTGGCGGTCGCCTCGCGGCGGTCGTTGCGGTGAACGGGAATTGTGAGCCGGTTGCTCCCTGTGGTCGTTGCCGTCAGCTCATTTTTGAGCACGGCGGTAATGACTGCTTGGTTTTGATGCCCGAGGGCGTCATGACCATGAAGCAGGTGCTACCGGGAGCTTTTGGCCCCCACGACCTGACCGAAGTGCCTTCGGCACGATTCAACGAAGACTAATGACTATGGCGGGCGTGCGCGTGAATTGATCGTGCGCGCCCGCCAGATATTCTCCGAAACCACACCCAGGAAGGACATCATGAAACAGTTTGATGCCGTCGACGTCATTCGCGTGAAGCGTGATGGCGGGAAACTGTCCACTGAAGAGATTCAATGGACCATTGATGCCTACACGCGCGGGGTGATGAAAGACGAGCAAATGGCCGCCCTGGCCATGGCTGTTTTCCTGCGCGGAATGGACCGTGAAGAAATCGTGACGTGGACTCAGGCCATGATTGATTCCGGCGAGCGCATGGATTTCGCACGTATTTCCCGCGTAACCGCTGATAAGCACTCGACCGGTGGCGTGGGCGATAAGATCACCCTTCCGCTTGCCCCGCTTGTTGCCGTCTTCGGAGTCGCAGTCCCGCAGCTTTCCGGTCGAGGCCTTGGCCACACGGGCGGAACCCTCGACAAACTCGAGGCCATTCCCGGCTGGCGTGCATCTTTGTCCAACGACGAGATCTACCACCAATTGGGCGAGGGCTGCGGAGCGGTGATTTGCGCCGCCGGAGCGGGCCTGGCTCCTGCAGATAAGAAGCTGTATGCGCTGCGCGACATTACTTCGACCGTGGATTGCATTCCTCTCATTGCGTCTTCGATCATGTCGAAGAAAATCGCCGAGGGAACCGACTCCTTGGTTTTGGACGTCAAGGTTGGCAGCGGTGCTTTCATGAAGGACATTGATCACGCTCGCGAGCTGGCGCGCACCATGGTGGACTTGGGCCGCGATGCCGGTGTAAAGACTCAGGCGCTTCTCACCGATATGTCCACTCCGCTGGGACTCAAGGTCGGTAACGCCCTTGAAGTTGAAGAATCCGTTGAGGTTCTTGCCGGCGGTGGCCCCGCGGACGTCGTCGAATTGACCGT
>USHU01000228.1 GCA_900554605.1 uncultured Actinomyces sp. | reverse complement strand
TGCAGGTGTTGTTCAGTGTAAAGATTCTTTCTACGGACAACACGAACCACAAGTGATGCCAGTTAGCTATGACTTGCAAAACAAATGGGAAGCTTGGAAACGTCTTGGAGTGAAGGCTTCTGAAATGGAATCTGCAGCATTGTTTGTTGTAGCAAGCCACTTAGGCGTTCGCGTTGGATCTACTTTCCTAGTAGTAGGAAACCAAGAACGTGAGGCAGCAGGACTATCAAACCCAATCGTTCATGATACAGAAGCAGCCATTAAAGTTGCCGTTGAAGCACTTCGTAACTTAATTAAGGAAGACCGCGCAAAATAGGAAAGAGGGATTATATGGAAATCAAAGAAATCTTGAAAACAGTAGACCACACATTGCTATTGCCAGCATCGACTTGGAGCGAAATTAAAGAGATTTTGGATGATGCGATGAAGTACGAAACAGCTTCAGCATGTATCCCAGCTTCTTTTGTCAAACGTGCTAGCGAATACGTGGATGGCAAATTAGCAATTTGTACCGTTATCGGATTCCCAAACGGCTATAGCACAACAGCAACAAAAGTCTTCGAAACAAAAGACGCTATCCAAAATGGGGCAACAGAAATCGATATGGTCATCAATATTGCCCTCGCAAAGGAAGCAAAGTTCGACCAGGTCGAAGATGAGATCCGCGCAGTTCGCGCTGAGATTCCTGCCGGCAAGATCTTGAAGGTCATCATCGAATCCGCGGCGCTCACCGATGAAGAGATCGTTGCCGTGTGCCGCGCGGCCGTTGCTGCTGGTGCTGATTTCGTCAAGACCTCGACTGGTTTCCACCCAGCGGGTGGGGCCTCGGTTCACGCCGTTGAACTGATGCGTCAAACCGTGGGTGAGAACGTGGGAGTTAAGGCGTCTGGCGGCATTCGCGACGCCCAAACGGCTATCGCAATGATCGAGGCGGGCGCGAATCGTCTGGGCGTTTCTGCAACTGCGGCGATTCTTGCTGGTCTTGAAGACTAATTCAGGGGGAAAAATGAACGTTATTGAACGAGCTCAACAGTGGGTGGACCACGATCCGGATCCGGCAACCGCAGCTGAACTCGCCTCGGCCGTTGAAGCAGCGCGTGCAGGAGACGAGAGCGCGCTTGCCGAACTGTGCCGTGCCATGAATGGCCCCCTGCAGTTCGGTACTGCAGGCCTCCGCGGTGAAATTGGCCCGGGCGAATCGCGAATGAATCTCTCGGTTGTCATCCGTGCAACTGCTGGGTTGTGTGCGGTTCTCCTCAAGCATGCAACGCGCGCTCCGCGCGTCGTCATCGGCTGCGACGCCCGCTACGGATCAGTTGATTTTGCTCACGCAGCTGCACGCGTGGCCTCGGCAGCAGGATGCGAAGTGCTCTTGCTCCCGCTGAAGAACCCCACCCCGCTCACTGCATTTTCAGTGCGCGAGTTGGACGCCGATGCGGGCATCATGGTCACCGCATCGCACAACCCGCCTCGCGATAACGGCTACAAGGTCTACCTGGGTGGAACCGTCGTGACCGGTGCCGGTCAGGGCGTCCAGATCGTTTCTCCCTTCGATGCCGAGATCGCTTCTGCGATTGCTTCGGCTCCTTTCGCTGATCAGATCGCCCAGAACGATGATCTGATCGTCAATGTGGATCCTCGCGAGGACTACATTGCTCGCGCCTCTTCTCTGGCGCAGGGAAGCCCGGAAATCAAGGAAGATCTGGCCATCACCTTGACCGCTATGCACGGTGTGGGTGCGGCCCTGACCCAGCAGGTGCTCAACGAGGCCGGCTTTAGCAAGGTCAGCCTCGTTGCAGAGCAAGTGGAACCGGACCCTGACTTCCCGACGGTGTCCTTCCCGAACCCCGAGGAGCCCGGCGCTCTGGATCTGGCAATCGCACACGCGCGCGCAAATGGTTCAGACCTCATCATCGCGGTTGACCCAGATGCTGACCGCTGTGCGCTCGCGGTTCCCGATGAGGCCTCGTCGACCGGTTGGCGTCAGCTTTCCGGCGATGAAACGGGCTCGCTGCTGGGCGAATTCCTCGCAGGAAGCGCCCCCAAGGATGCGGTCTTCGCAAACTCGATCGTTTCCTCGCGTTTGCTGGGCAAGATTGCTCAGGGACACGGCCTGAAGTACCAGCACACGCTCACTGGCTTCAAGTGGATCGCACGCGTTCCGGGGCTCTACTTCGGCTATGAAGAAGCCATCGGTTTTTGCCCCGATCCCACGCGTGTGCGCGATAAGGACGGCATCGCCACCTCGGTTGTTGCCGCCTCCTTGTTCGCCATGCTCAAGAGCCAAGGACGCACGGCAAAGGACGAACTCGA
>USHU01000227.1 GCA_900554605.1 uncultured Actinomyces sp. | reverse complement strand
AATCGTGGGTTGTGCCTCGCTTCTCCCGGACGAAGCCGCGCGCGCTTTCGCCGATTCTGCGGGCATTGCGTATTGCTCGCCGGCGCTTGGTGACTAATCATCAAATGGTCATCATCACGTGATGTATGACATATAATTATGCGTACTATTTCCGCAAAGACAACGAGGTCTGCCCAATGGTACGTCGTACGCGCACTACCGCCGCCGTTTCGATTAACCCGCGCTCCGCGCAAAATATGTCGACTCGACCGGCCGATTTTACGAAGAACAAGACGCAGGTTAGCCCCTTCAAGGTGTTCGGCGCTGTCGGTGCATTGGCCTCGATTGTCACCTGTTTGTTCATTCAGCTTCCTGGATTGGATACCTCGGGAACGCGAATGTTCGGAATCTTCTTGGCGGCAATCCTCCTGTGGGTGACCGAAGCTGTTCCCCTCGCCGGCACTGCTGTGCTGGTGATTTTCCTTGAGGTTCTCTTCATTTCGGACCACGCTCTTCTCTCGATCCCCGAGAAGGCGCCCGCCTACACGAAGTTCTTTGGTGCACTGGCAAACCCCGTGATCATCCTCTTCTTGGGCGGTTTTATGGTGGCCGACGGGGCTGCGAAGTACAAGGTCGATCGCGCGCTCTCCGCAGTGCTGTTGAAACCATTCATTGGGAAGCCTCGCCTGACTGTCATGGGCGTCATGCTCATCACCGCAATCATGAGTATGTTCATGTCGAACACGGCGACGACCGCGACGATGTTCGCCGTCATGATGCCCGTCATCATGGCCCTCCCCGAGGGCAAAGCACGCACGGGTATCGCCTTATCGATCCCGGTTGCTGCGAACGTCGGCGGCATGGGCACCCCCGTCGGCACTCCCCCCAATGCCATCGCTTTGGGCGCGCTTGAAAACGCGGGCGTCAAGGTCACCTTCTTCCAATGGATGTTGGCCGCAGTCCCGCTCATGCTCGTTCTTCTTGCACTTTCGTGGCTTTTCATCGCCTGGCGCTACATCCCCTCTGACGCGCAGTTCAACATCGACACCTCGGCGCGTTTTGAGAAGTCAAAGAATGCCATCATTTTCTACGTAGTCGCGGGAGTGACGATTCTCCTGTGGATGACAGAATCCCTCCACCACATCTCCTCTAACGTCGTCGGCTTCCTACCGGTCGTGGTCCTCTTAATGACGAAGGTGATGAGCGGGGACGACCTGCGAGCTTTGGACTGGCCTGTTCTGTGGCTGGTCGCGGGCGGCATTGCGCTCGGATCAGGCGTGGCCGCCACCGGCCTCGACAAGTGGATGCTCGGATCGATTCAGTGGGCCTCGATCCCCGGAGCACTACTCATCCTGGTCCTCGCGCTGGTCGGTTGGGTGACCTCCAATGTCATCTCCCACTCGGCCTCGGCGAACCTCCTGGTCCCAATGGGTATGGGCCTTGCGGCAACGGTTTCCACAAGCGCCGCGGAAATTGCAATTGTCATCGCACTGGGCTGCTCGCTTGGCATGTGCCTGCCGATCTCCACTCCGCCGAACGCGATCGCCTATTCGACGGGGACCACCCCCACGAAGGAAATGGCCATCGTCGGCATCGTCGTTGGAGTGATCGGAATTATTTTGCTTTCCTTCGTCGCGCCTCTGACCTGGGGTGCGATTGGGGTGATGTAGGTGTCTGTTCCCGAGGCCGACTCCCCTTCCGCGAGTACACCGGGTCTTGCGCACGGCTGGACGCACGGCCCTTCTTCGCTCGATGCCTCAATTCTGGAGAAAACGAGTGTTCGTAGTGGACATCGGAGCGGTTATCACGTCCATGTTCTGGTTGTCGGCGATAATTCACGCCAACTCGCCGGCCCCCTGACCCGCGATCTCACGCAGTCTTTCCCCAATCTGTGTTTTGACAGGATCGAGAGCGCCAAGGATCTCGCGCTTTTCTTCGAAGGACTGGATGAAGAAGACCACGTTCTTCTCGGCGTTGCCACCAGCGAAGTCAAGGATGTCGATGCACTCATTGATGCAGCCCGAGCATCCTCACTGATGGCATCAACTCAGTGGATGCTTGTCACCGATCAAGAACTCCATACGGACCTTGCTGCATGCACCGAATCCGGGCATCTGGCTGCGGTCGTGCGTTTCCCCTGGACGGTTCCCCTTTTGTCCGGGCAAGCCTACTCGACGATGCGTCGTTACCTCGAAGAGTGCGGGTACTGCACGTACGAGATTCTCGACCTCATTCAAGAACCTCCCTCTTTTGCTGTTCAAGGTCCCATCCTTGAGGGACTCGACCTCAACGAGGACCAGGTTGTACACGAGCTCCTTGAAGGCGTCGAGCGCGTTTTGGGG
>USHU01000226.1 GCA_900554605.1 uncultured Actinomyces sp. | reverse complement strand
TGCCACGGCCTCGTCAATTAGGACACAGGTCCCACGCTTCTTTTGGCACCAACACTCTCACCCTCAACCATCAGCGATAATTTCTCCGCAATTCAGAAACTATCTCTATATTTATTCCTAAAATTGCCGTTTTCTGCATACGCATGCGAATATGACACTTCGGGCTTATTTTGTAAATAAATTCGGTTTTTTCCTTTTTTATGACGAAGGCGTCCTAAACTGAAAGTGTCACCGTGTCAGAATCGACTAAGGAATCACCATGTCGCACTCATTTATTGCAGTCGCGAATATCGTGAATGGCGTTGATCTGGATACCTTCCCCGCGTGGCTTCGAATTACCCACTTCATCAACTTCATCATGATGGGGTTCCTCATTCGATCCGGCTGGGAAGTTCTAGCATCTCACCCGCGACTGTACTGGAATAACCACTGCACCCCCGGCTCTGAGTGGATCAAATTCACCAAGGACAAGGTTTCGACCGTCCCCGGCGAGTTCACCGCTCGCGACGATCAGCGCAGTCTTCACCCGCTGATCTCCCTCCCCGGACGAGGCGAAATTGGACTTGGACGCGCATGGCACGCCCTGGTTACCTCGATCTGGCTGCTCAACGGCTTCATCTATGTCGCTCTGCTTTTTGGAACCGGCCAGTGGCGCCGCATCGTCCCTACGTCGTGGTCGATTTTCCCCGAGGCCTGGGAAAGCGCCAAGATCTACATGGGCTTGCAGATCCCTTCGATCGAGCACTTCCAGCCCTATGACGCTCTGCAGAAGCTCATGTACTTCACAGTCGTCTTCATCGTCGCACCTTTGATGATCGCAACCGGACCGATCATGTCCCCGACCTTCGCAGGACGTTTCCCCCGCTACGTCAAACTCTTCCACAACCGTCAGACGGCGCGTTCCATTCACTTCCTTGGAATGGCTTTCTACTGCGTATTTGTGGTGATTCACGTGGCCCTGGTTTTCGTGGTTCACCCACAGTACAACATCGCACACATGATGCTGGGCGAAAACTACAACGACATCACTGCAGCGCAATTCGCTCAAGCTGTAACGATGCTAATCCTTGGAATTGTTTTTGCAATCGCTCTATGGATCGGCGCATCGTACTGGTCATTGGCTGACAAGCGCCGCGCACAGCGCCTGGTCTGGGGAGCTACCCAGCCTATCCGTTCACTTACCCTCGACAAGATGCATTCTCGTCAGGTCAAGACAGGCACTTTTACCGAAGACGATATTTCGCCTTTCCACTGGGTGAACACTCGTCCCCCGACACGCGAGCAATCGGAAGAATGGGTTGAAATGCGTGAACGCGGCTTCGAGGACTACCGCTTGGAGATTGGCGGCCTGGTCGAGGAAGAGAAGTCCTTCTCGATTGATGAACTCAAGGCACTTGGCCACGTCACCAACATCACCATGCACACCTGCATGCAGGGATGGACTGGCATCGCAAAGTGGGAAGGCATCCGTTTGAAGGACGTCTTAGCTTTGGTGAAGCCAACCGAGGGCGCGCGCTACGTCATGGTTACTTCCTACGGACACGTGGGACACATGTACGACGGCGGTCCGACAACCCCGTACTACGAGTGCCTCGACGCCTCCATGATTGACGATGATGAATGCATCCTGGCATGGGCCATGAATGGCGAGCCCCTGCCCGACGTTTACGGCGGCCCCCTGCGTCTGCGTGCTGATTCTCAGCACGGTTACAAGATGGTCAAATGGGTTCACCGTATCGAATGGATTCACGACTACCACGATGTCGGCGATGGTCAGGGCGGTTCTCGCGAGGACTCCGGCCTGCAACACTTCGACGCACGCGCATAAAGCGCTGGGGGCCCATCCAGCTTATCCGCTCCTCTACTCCACACGAAGTCGGCAAATGACACATGAAATAAGCTGTGTCATTCCACGACTTCGCGTGGAGAGCTAAGGAATTAAGGCGAGGTCGCACTGCCTCCAACGCAACGGGCAGTCCCCTGCTACCCAACACACGAAGTCGACAAAAGACACAGGCTATAGCCCATGCTTTTCGTCGACTTCATGTGTTAATTACGAAGGCCGAACGCGACGGTCGCGCTTGAGACTCAAACGCAGGTGGGTCCCATCCAAATGGACGGGACCCACCTGTATATTTCGCGAGAGCCTATTCCTCGAGAATTCCTCTTTCTCGGAGCTTCGGTTACCTCAGAAACTCTGCTACCTCACGCGCTCGAACCTAAGCTCGAGGTCGAGGCAAACGGAACACTCACGCCTGCTGACGTCGACGCATCAAGGCCACGCCCAGGGCAAGACCAAGAGCACCCAGACCAATGGCCGGA
>USHU01000225.1 GCA_900554605.1 uncultured Actinomyces sp. | reverse complement strand
CCACCGTTATACGTCGTAGCGAATCAGCGCGCGCGGCGTGCCAGGCGATCAACGTCCAGCAAAGTGACGGCGCGGCCTTCCAGACGGATCCATCCGCGGGAGACGAAGTCGGCCAGAGACTTGTTCACGGTTTCACGAGAAGCACCAACGAGCTGTGCGAGCTCTTCTTGGGTGAGGTCGTGAGGAACATGGATGCCCTTATCGGTTGCAGTGCCGAAGCGATCAGCAAGATCGAGAAGAGCCTTGGCGACGCGACCCGGGACATCGGAGAAAACCAGGTCCGACAGCGATTCATTCGTGCGGCGCAGACGCTGAGCCAGTGCACGAAGCATGTGCTTTGCAAGAGTCGGGTTTGCCTCGACGATTTCCATCAGGTCAGTGTGCTGCAGGTGGAGCAGTGTTGCGGGAGAAACAGCGGTTGCGGTGGTTGAACGCGGGCCCGGATCGAAGAGGGTGAGTTCACCAAGAATCTCGCCGGGGCCGAGGACTGCAAGCAGAGACTCGCGGCCATCATTTGATGTGTGCCCCAGCTTCACCTTTCCCTCGGTGACGATGTAGAGGCGGTCGCCAAGATCGCCTTCGTCGAAGAGGGTCTCACCGCGGCGCAGCGTCGTTTGGCCCATCTTCTGCTGCAGTGATACCTGTTGGGCCTCATCAAGTCCGCTGAAAAGCGGCACTTGGTTGATGAAGTTTGCGTCTCCATACATAAAGCCGGAACTCCGTTCTTTTTGCGAGCGCCGCTAGTCAGCGCCGCCGACTCCTGAGCTGTCCTAATCCTGTAAGACGGCAGCCCAGCACGAAAGAGCCACCGTGTGATAGTCGTAACTATTATGCACGGTGAACGAGCTAAAACACAGATTTGCACACACTTTGCGTAAATTCGTAGCGATGCGTGCCACTTCTCTACTCCAGCGAGGCAGACTCGCGGATAAAAGGAAGGATCGCGGCAACGAGTGCGCGCGGATTTTCTTCCTGTGGGAAGTGGCCACTTTCAGAAAGCGCGCGCATGGTGAATTCGCCCGAAGTGGCCTGCACATCGTCGGCAAAATCAATGTGTGACCACAGTCCGTCATTACGCGTTTGAATCGACAAAACGGGGACTTCGACCTTGCGCGTCAAAACATCCTTTGAGGCGAAAGACGGCCTAAAAGTAGCCTGAAGAGACTGCCACGCAGAGCGAATAGCAACGTGACGCGAAAGCGCCTCACGGTACACGCCCGCCTGCGAAAGCATGTGGTTCTGCGTGAAAGGTGCTGCCCACTGCGAAATCGAACGGTCCACCCACGCTGACTTTGAGGCGAAGAAAGTCAGGCGCGGTCGGCGTGAGAGCAGGGTTGAGAACCAGCGGCCTCGGCCTCGTGAAGAAAGCCCGCGAAGGAAGTGCACACCCAGGGGGTGGGGCGCACACACGGGAACAATCGAGCGCAAACCAGCCGGCTCGAGGGAGCCGAGCATCCAGGCGATTACTCCGCCCATACCGTTACCGACGACCGTGTAGGAAGAAATTCCCAGCGCCGAGGCCACGGCTGCCACATCCGATGCAAGCTGAGTGAGCTCGACTTCCCCGGGAGTAAGATCCGAGGTTCCAAAACCACGGATATCCATGGAAATCGTGCGGATTCCGGCCTCGGTGAATGCGGGGATTACCTCGCGCCACGTCCACCACGTCATGGGGAAGGAATGGAGCAAGATGACGGCAAGGAGTCCTCGGGACCCGCGTCGGCTACGTGGAAAGAAGCCCCCGATGCCGAAACGCGGCGGTGAACCCACGGGCCAGGCGCCTCGAGAAGGGTGCGAGAAACCTCGGGCTTCACCGAAGACCAGCTGCCTTTGCAGCGCGGCGACGCTCGCGGGCGGTGTAGTGTGCGCCCGTCGGATTCACGCGCTCAACCTGCTCGCGCATGGCTTCTTCCGCGCGCCCACGTCGACGTGCCGAGTGAGACAGCGAGGCAACGCCCATCAAAACAATGCCCAGGATCAGCAGGCGGCCTGAGTAGCCAGATGCCTGCAAATGGTGGGCAAGGTTCGAGCCGAATGAGCCGGCGTTTTGCAGGAAATGCAGAAGTGAGACGGTGTGTGCGCTGGTGAAAGCCGGGGCAAAAACCCAAGGAATACCAGCGGCAAGGAAGCACAGTCCAGCGATCCATGCGCCCAAGGAGGAACGCTTGAATGCTTCAAAGAGCGCGATGATCGCGATGAAAGCGATGGCCAGTTCCGTGATTGCCAGCCAGTTGATGACGCCGGTCGCAGCCGGATTACCTTCTGGCAGGGTCATTCGGGCACCCGCGTCGGCGACGAGGTACCAGGTGATCGGCAGCGCAAGGATCCCCAA
>USHU01000224.1 GCA_900554605.1 uncultured Actinomyces sp. | reverse complement strand
TCGTTTTTCTGGTGGTTCGACCTCACGAATGCGTCTGGTGCTCATCGGAGTAGTAGCAGCGGGCTACGCGGCTTCGTTCATGGGATTCAAGAAGCTGATCGGGATTATGTATCCGGTCATCGGTTGGTTGGGTGTTGTTCTGCTAATTATTTTGGCAGTCGGCTGGCTGCGCGAGCGTTCTGCAGTCCTGCGCGAGGAAAACCTGCGCCGCAAACTTATTCGCCTCCTCGTGCGTAAGCATGCTGATGATCTCGAGTTCACGGACGAGGACCGGTTAGAGGCCCGTACGCTTGCGCGCGCTTCCGTCGTTGACGGTGTCGAATTGCGCCGTGATGCCAGTTCGGCTGCTGAGGAAATTGTCGATGCCCAAGATGACGCCGCCGCCTATGCGCGCACTCAGCTTCCCGTCGACGAGGACTTGGTTGCGCAGCAGATTGCCGAGGCTTTACCGGACTCTACCGAGAACAAGTAGTTTCGTCTTGGGCTGGCTTTAGATGTGCTAGTCGCGGGCTTGGTGAGCGTCGCTCAGTGCCCGCGCGCCTTCCTGAGCCTCCTGTGTGGAAGTAATCGTCCCCAAGGCGGCCTCGGCCTCTTCAAAGCGATGTGAGGCGGCTAGCCAACGCACTAGAGTGAGCCGGCTTTGGGGGGATTGGAGTTCCTGGTCAAGACGTTCCGCGCGGGCGACCCATTCGATGATCTCTTTGGAGGGAAGAAGATCTGCCCCTTTCGCGGCTTTCACAAGGAGATTCAGGCGTGCCGAGGAAATCCCCTCCACATCACACACTTTGATTTCGATCGCCTCGCGCGCGGTGCTGGGGAGTGCCATCATCGGCTCCGCGTCCCCCTGAGCAGCCGATGCAAGTGCATCTTCGACCTCTCCAAGCAATTCAAACGAGGAAGAAGCGGTCAGTCCTTCGGTGCCAAACCATGTCTCAAGGAAAATCACGATGCGAGGCAATAAAAGCGTGTCTGAATCCTTGAGCTGAAGAATGAGCCGGGTAAGAGGGTCTGCGAAGTCGTAGTAGCTACGGCGCTGGTCAAGTAGATCCGTGAAAACAGTAGAAACGGTTTTCGTCCACCCTCGTTCGCTGAGGTCGCTCACCCCTTTAGCCACAGAGCGCTGTTCTGCACAAGATCTTTAACTGGGAGCGGACGGTTGGCTGCGGCAAGCTCAGCGATCACGAGGCGCTGTAACGGAGAGAGCTGAGCCAGTTGCTCGTAGTAATAGGGTGTGAAGCTGTCAAGACATGTAAGAAGTACAGTTTTCAGATCGGTAAAACCTGCGGTGTTCAGCGCATTTCCCAGCACTGCCCACACTCGAGGTGTGCCGCCCGTGAGGTGTGTGATTGCGTGGATGCTAGCCATCGCTTCAGTGGATGAAAGATGATCGGCTAGTTCCGAATTGTCTGATTCGCGCGCCAAAGAAGTGAGCATTTCGCGCGCGTCTTCAGGGGAGAAGGGCGCGAGCCGAATCGTGTCGAAGAATCCGAAGAAAGGTGAAGCGGACTCAGAAAGACTGCGATCGAGACGAGCGGCGCTTCCAATGATGAGGATTCTCGTCTCGGTTTGAAGAAAGCTTCGCAGTTTTTGCTGTCCATCTTCTCCAAGAGCAACAAAGATATGGTCAATGTTTTCAGCGAAGACCACAATAGGTCCGTAGGTTCGCAGGGCGTCGCGAAGCTGTGCTTCTAGGGTTGACTCATCCGTGTTTCTCGTAGCGGCGGGGGAAACCCGATCGAGAATCGCAGCAAGAAAGCGCCCATATGACGTGATCGTCCATGGGGCCTCGGGAAGGCGAGCGATACGGACAGAAGGATCATTTTGGCTGGCAATGAGCCGTGTGCAGCGGTGATAAGCCAAGGAAATGACGTGCGTTTTGCCCACTCCGTGAGGGCCAACGAGAAGAGTGTGGTTGGGGCTCGGTGTGTGTCCAAGCTTTTTCACGCGCTTCTCGAGGGTCTTGAGAACCGGTTCACGTGCGACACACACGCGCTCGAGAACCTCCTCAGGCATGAGTGAAGGAGTAAAGCATGCAAGCGGAACGGTACTCATCGGCGGTCCCATACTCCCTTCTTACGTGCCCAAATGTATTGGAGTGCGGGATAACGCCAACGAACTGAGCGGCCTCGGCGCTCCAAATAGTGATCCTTGATGAGATCTTCAATGACGTCGGCTACCTCCTCACCTGGAGCCAAAGAATCGATGGGGACCCACTCATTCGTCTCAGACAGAGTCTCTTGCAGAATCTGATCCGCGATGCGTGCTCGCTCACCGTAATGCGGTGCGACGCGAGTGAGATAGTGCTCGAACCAACGGAATTCGTCGGGGTCGTCAATGA
>USHU01000223.1 GCA_900554605.1 uncultured Actinomyces sp. | reverse complement strand
GCGCCGCTTGGTCGCTTGAGAGGAGGAAGTTTCCGCGCTTCGGGCACCTCCATCGGGAGAATCTCGACGAACAAGAACACTGATCTTGATCCAAATTGCCCCTGCGATAACTGCGAAAATTGCCCAACTCGCCAGTGAAGACCGCCAGAGCTGGCCATCATGACCAGAAAGCGGCACGGCGAACGCAGAACCTGCCGCTCCTCCGATCAGCAAAACCGTCCCGTATGTGGTGACGAGCAGCGTTCGTCGTCCGGCCTCGTGGAATTTAATCCAGGCAGGGACAAGGACGTTCGCAAGGGCTGGGCCGATGAGTGCAACGACGCTCAGAAGACAAAAGAGCATGAAGTTGCCCGCCCAGGGACGCACAAGCAAGCCGAGGCCGCTCAGTGCAGTGCCCACGGTCAGCACAGCGCTCATCCCCCAACGCTTCGAGAGGGGTACAGCAAGAAGACCAACACCAGCAAAGACAAGGCAGGGAAGAGCAGAGAGGACTCCAAGGGCCCCCTCTCGAGCCGAATAGGCCTGAGAGATCGTAGACAGAAGTGGCCCGGTCGAGGTCGCTCCAGAGCGCATAGTTAAACTCATGGCGAGAATGCCGACGAATGCCAGGGAAGTTGAAACCGCGGCACGCGAATATGATTTTTGCTGCGCTGTCATTATTTTCCTGTGTTCTTCACTTCATTTTCGGCTCTGGTCAGCAGATTTTCCCAAATTGTGACCATACATTGAACGGGATTTTCATAAGGCGCTTAGACTGTCAATCACTACAAGGACCGACACATATGACCGCAGGGTGCGGCCGATGCGTCAGCACACGGAAAGGATTCACGTGTCTACGCCCGCAACGAGCTCACGCTCGTCACTTAAGGAATTGACCTTCCGCGGAATTGTCATCGGTGGAATTATTACTTTGGTTTTCACCGCCGCGAACGTCTACCTGGGATTGAAAGTCGGATTGACTTTCGCAACCTCCATCCCGGCAGCCGTCATTTCCATGGCAATTCTACGATTTTTCTCGGATCACACTATCCAAGAAAACAACATTGTCCAAACAATTGCTTCCGCTGCCGGAACGCTTTCCGCAGTAATCTTCATCCTCCCCGGTCTGGTCATTGTTGGCTGGTGGAGCGGTTTCCCCTATTGGACAACAATGGCTGTCTGCGCGGTCGGCGGCATCTTGGGTGTTATGTACTCAATTCCCTTGCGCCGCGCGTTGGTTACGGGTTCGGACCTTCCCTACCCCGAAGGTGTTGCCGGAGCAGAAATCCTCAAGGTTGGTGACTCCCACGAGAAGTCAGCCGATAACAGCCTTGGTTTGCGGGCAATTATTTGGGGAGCGATCTGCTCTGCCGCAATGTCCTTGCTGTCCTATATGAAGGTTGCGGCCTCGTCGCTGTCAGCAACCTTCCGTGTAGGTGCAGGCGCAACCTCGATTGGCACCTCACTCTCTTTGGCGCTGATCGGCGTCGGTCACCTGGTGGGCTTGACTGTCGGTATTGCCATGCTCATCGGCATGTTCGTCAGTTTCTTCATCTTGATTCCCTACTTCAGTGTCGGGCAGCTTGACGGTTCACCGCTGTCTGACGTTGTCGACACGGTCTTTTCTAGCCAGGTGCGTTACATCGGCGCCGGCGTCATGGCCGTCGCGGCGATCTGGACTCTTGTCAAGATCATCTCCCCCATCATCAAGGGAATCCGTGACGCCATGCGTTCTTCTCGCACCCGTCACGCGGGCGGCGAACTCGACCAGACCGAACGCGATATTCCGATTACGGTCGTCGCGCTGGTGATTGTCCTGTCGATGATTCCCGTGGGCGGTTTGCTGTGGATCTTCACCCACGGCACCGAGATTGCTCACAATACAGCGATGCTTATCGCGGTTTCCGTGATCTTCACTCTGCTCGCAGGACTCTTGGTCGCCGCAGTGTGCGGTTACATGGCCGGTCTCATCGGCTCGTCGAATAGCCCCGTTTCGGGCGTCGGTATTTTGGTCGTGGTCTTAACTGCTCTGGCAATCGTTGCCGTTCACGGACACGGTTCTTCCAGCGCGGAAACCACTGCCCTCATCGCATACACCCTCTTTACCGCCGCGATTGTCTTCTGTATCGCAACGATTTCGAACGATAATTTGCAAGACCTTAAGACTGGTCAGCTCGTGGGTGCGACTCCCTGGAAGCAGCAGGTCGCACTGGTCATCGGTGTTGTTTTTGGTGCTCTCATCATTCCTCCGGTCTTGAACCTCATGCAGAACGCTTTCGGTTTCCAGGGAGCTCCTGGAGCAGGTCAAGATGCACTTGCAGCCCCGCAGGCCTCTCTGATTTCTTCGCTGGCTCAAGGAGTTGTGGGCGGCA
>USHU01000222.1 GCA_900554605.1 uncultured Actinomyces sp. | reverse complement strand
ATGATGGGGGCGCCCCACTTCTTGTCGAGAACGACGTTGCGGCCCTTGGGGCCCAGGGTGACCTTAACGGTGTCGGCGAGGAGGTTCAGACCGCGCTCCATGCCGCGGCGTGCCTCCTCATCGAAGTGAATGAGCTTTGTCATGTTCTTCTATCCTTCCGCGATGCGGATTGGACCGATGCCCGCGACGGACGACTCAGGTTCCTCCAGAGCCTCACCGGCCTTAGTGCTTATCACTCGGCACTCCCGAGTGCTAAACCCAAGTCTGGCACTCTCAGCCTCAGAGTGCAAGACGGGCGAGATGAGTTCACTGATAAAGAAAAACCCCGGTACCACGTACCGGGGAAAAGCTCCCGCGACTGGATTCGAACCAGTAACCGTCCGATTAACAGTCGGATGCTCTGCCGTTGAGCTACGCGGGAAAGCGACAAGAAGAAATAGTACCGATGAAGTGGGCCAAGAGCAAATCCGAAAAGGGCATTCACTCATGGCCTGCCTCACACACCAATCACACCCACTCGGGATTGTCGACATCCACACCACTATTACGTGCGACGCACTCAATTGCAGACGCGAGCCATTGAGCAAAACCATCGAGCTGCGAGTCGTAGTGCGAACGGAAACGCTCGTCGTGAATGTAGGAACGCGAAATCACATAGTGCTTCGCAGGGGTCACCGGGAAGAACTCGCTGAGCAATTCCCGATGCGAGGCAACAAGAGCTGCCGCCTCGTCACTATCGGGAAGAACGCCCTGACGGATGGCTGCGATCATATCCTTCTCGACCTGCTGAAAACGGTCAGCATTTCCCTGCCAGTCCTTCGCACTCCACGACGCAGTACGGCGCTGATATTCCTGCCAGTCATCACGCTCACCGTAGAGTTGTTCAGCTTCTTCCTGATGCGCGGCAAAGTCAGCATCCCCAAGGATTACCCCGATCTCTTCCACGCTGAGAGAATTTTCATTCATTGCATCCTCCAATAAGGTATCGATTGCTGCAATCATCTTGTCCGTCTGCTGGCGATGAGCAATAAGGCTTGCTCGTTGTCGCTTCAGGTGCGAGACCCCCGATTCCCCAGAATCGAGGAGCGTCTTGATGTCCCCCAGCTTCATCCCCGTCGCTCGGTAGATGATGATCCTTTGGACCCGAGCACAGTCCTCGACCGAGTAGAGCCGGTTCGGCAGGAGCGAGGAGCCCCTGTGCCTCCCAGTGGTGAAGCGTTCGCACCGTCAACGAGAAACGCTCAGCGACCTCACCAACGGTGTAGAGATTGTTGTCATCGCTCATGTCACTCATTGTGAAGTCTCACGTCGCGTCATGCTCAAGTCGAATGCGCACGAGATTGCGAAGCTGCCACTTCACGAGGCCGCGCTCGGTTGCATGGCCGCGGGCGACGGCAGGGCCTGGCCGGGCTTCGAACCGACGCGCCGAGCGAAAGCTCGCAGCGCGAGCGGTGAGCGGGCGGGCCGTCGCACCCGGCCGAGGTTGATGCTTGGACAGACCATCGCGTGCAAAGCGGAAACCCCGCCCTGCCGCAGCAGAACGGGGTTTCACAGCCCATGACGGGCGAAAGTCTGAATGAATCAGACGGGGAACTTGAGCTCGACGGTAGCGCCGGCTTCTTCGAGCTGGGACTTGGCCTTCTCGGCGTCTTCCTTCTTGGCGTTCTCGAAGATGGTCGAGGGGGCGCCGTCAACCAGGTCCTTGGCTTCCTTGAGGCCCAGGCCGGTCAGAGCCTTGACGGCCTTGACGACGGCGATCTTCTTGTCGCCTGCGGACTCGAGGACAACCTCGAACTCGTCCTTCTCTTCAGCTGCGGGAGCATCGCCTGCTGCAGGAGCAGCAACGGCAACGGCTGCGGGAGCAGCAGCGGTGACGTCGAAGGTCTCTTCGAAGAGCTTCACGAAGTCGGAGAGCTCGATGAGGGACATTTCCTTGAAAGCTTCGATGAGCTCGTCGTTGGAGAGCTTAGCCATGATTGGCATCCTTTCGATTTTGGCCTGCTACGTGAGCAGATTGTGGATGTGATCGCAAAGGCGGTTGCCTTTGCGGGCCTGTCACGTCAGGCCGCTTCGCCCTGCTTTTCACGCAGAGCATCGATGGTGCGCACCGTCTTGGACGGGAGCGCGTTGAAGGCGTATGCCGCCTGAGAGA
This sequence comes from uncultured Actinomyces sp., assembly GCA_900554605.1. Taxonomy (GTDB): domain Bacteria; phylum Actinomycetota; class Actinomycetes; order Actinomycetales; family Actinomycetaceae; genus Pauljensenia. The sequence goes on along the minus strand of USHU01000222.1, from coordinate 203 downwards.
TCTTCGCCTTGAGGGCGCCTGCGGCCTTGGCCAGCAGGACCTCGCGAGACTCGAGATCGGCAAGCTTCTTGACTGCCTCAGCGGAGAGCTGTGCGCCCTCCATAGCACCGGACTTCAGTACCAGCTGAGGATTCTCCTTGGCAAAATCACGCAGCGTCTTGGCAGCCTCAACGGGCTCACCGGTGACGAAAGCGATAGCGGTC
>USHU01000221.1 GCA_900554605.1 uncultured Actinomyces sp. | reverse complement strand
CACGGTTACCCTCCCCATGCTGATCCCCGGCTTCGCAGCCTCTTTCCTCCTCCTCTTCGTTGAGGCGATCGCTGACCTGGCGAACCCCCTGGTCATCGGCGGTGATTTCACGGTCTTGGCCTCGCGCGCATACATCGCCGTCAACGGTGAGTACAACACTGCTGCCGGTTCGGCTTACTCGCTGATCCTCTTGGTTCCGGCGCTTTTGGTCTTCCTTCTGCAGCGCTACTGGTCGGGTCGTTCTTCAGCTGTGACCGTGACCGGTAAGCCCGCGGGTCGCATGCGCATGGTGACTTCTCTGGCTGCTCGTATTCCTCTGGGCGCAGCGACTGCCGCCTTGGCGCTTTTCGTTGTGACGATTTACGCGACGGTTATCGTGGGTGCCTTTGTCTCGATCTTGGGCGTCGACAACACCTTCACTCTCAAGAACTTCAAGTACGTGCTCTCGGGTATCGGTAACGATGCGATGGTGGATACGACCATCCTGGCCCTGATTGCTACGCCTATTGCTGGGGTGCTCGGCATGATTGTCGCCTGGTTGGTTGTCGTACGTTTGAAGGCTTCCTCGGGCTTCATGGACTTCCTCGGCATGCTCGGTCTGTCTGTGCCCGGTACCGTCTTGGGTATTGGTTACCTCATCACCTACAACAAGCCGATCAACATCTTTGGGAAGCTCCAGCTGATGCCTGCGCTCGCGGGCGGTTCTGCGGTCTTCGGTGGCGCGCTGGCGATCATCATGGTGTATATCGCGCGTTCGATGCCCTCTGGTCAGCGTTCGGGTATTGCTTCCCTCCACCAGATCGATCATTCGATTGACGAGGCGTCAACTTCCTTGGGTGCATCGGGCTTGGTGACCTTCATGAAGGTGACGCTTCCCCTGATTCGTCCTGCGTTCATCGCTGGTTTGACCTACGCCTTCGCGCGTTCGATGACCACGCTGTCGCCAATCATTTTCATCACGACTCCTAAGACCAAGATCATGACCTCGCAGATTCTCTCCGAGGTTGATGCGGGGCGTTTCGGTAACGCTTTCGCCTTCTGCACGATCTTGATCGTCATTGTCATGGCTGTTATTGGCCTGACGAATGTCCTCGTGCGAGATAAATCTGTCACCGCCTCCAATGGCGCGGGCATGTAATTGTTGACAAAGGAAAGCCTCATGTCGAATACAAATGACACTAATGCTCCCGGCCGCCTGTCCTTGGTGGAACTGACGAAGACCTTCTCCAACACGGTCTCTGATGTGACTGCGGTCGACCACATCAATCTGGATATTCGCCCTGGCGAGTTCATCACCTTGCTTGGTCCCTCTGGATGCGGTAAGACTACGACCCTGCGCATGATTGCAGGTTTCGAGGATGCCACTTCGGGCCAGGTCATGCTTGATGGCGAGAACATGGTTGTTGTTCCGCCGAACAAGCGCCCCATGTCGATGGTGTTCCAGTCCTACGCTCTTTTCCCGCACTTGAGCGTGCGTGAAAACGTTGCCTATGGCTTGCGTCTGCGCAAGAAGAGTGCAGAGGAAATCAAGGAAGAAGTCGACATTGCTCTTGCTGCGATGAACCTGACTGCGATGGCCGATCGTGCGCCGTCTCAGCTCTCGGGTGGTCAGCAGCAGCGTGTGGCGCTGGCACGCGCGATGGTTGTGCGCCCCAAGGTTTTGCTCTTCGATGAGCCCTTGTCGAACCTGGATGCGAAGCTGCGCGTCAAGATGCGCGTGGAGATCCGCCGGATGCAAAAGCGTCTGGGTATCTCTTCCGTTTACGTCACCCACGATCAGTCCGAAGCTATGGCGATGTCGGACCGAATTGTCGTCATGAATTCCGGTCGCATTGAGCAGGTTGATACTCCCGAGGAGATCTACCTTCACCCCGCGAGCGTTTTCGTTGCGGACTTCGTGGGACGCGCGAACTTTGTGCCTGCTCAGGCGCAGGAAGTCAGCGAAGATGGCATGGTCGAGATCGAGGCCTTGGGTCAGAAGATCCGCGTTCACTCCTCTGAGGGCGCGAAGGAAGCCGTGCGCGAGGGCAAGGAAACCGTGGTCTTGGTCCGCCCCGAGTCCATGAGGATCCAGCCGACCGACGAGAAGCCCGCAACACTGACGGGTTCTTTGGGTCAGGTCGTTACCTCGATCTTCTACGGCGAAACGGTCGAATACGAAATCGAGACCGAGTTCGGTTCGCTCGTCTGTGTCGTTTCTGATCCGCGTGCTGAGGACCTCCTTGAAGAAGGTCAATACGTTCGCCTGGGTATCGAGGCCGAGAAGGCATGGCTCTTGCCTTCGGGGCAGCTCGCATCGGCGTAACTGTTGTGTGGGTCTTGAGTGAGTGATCAAGACCGCCGGCCGGGGCCGGGAGAGGGG
>USHU01000220.1 GCA_900554605.1 uncultured Actinomyces sp. | reverse complement strand
CGAAGGGACGCGAACCCCTGAGCGTGCCGGCTCTTAGCGGTAAGAGCGCCGACGAAGTTCGACAGACCTTGGAATCAATGGGCTTGGTTCCTCAAGCGACAGCAGCATTCTCATCGACGATCGCCCAAGGAACCGTTATTTCACAAGAAACCGCCGCCGGGACAACACTCCACCGCAGTGACAAAGTGCAATACACGGTGTCCAAGGGGCCCGAAACCGTCGAGGTGCCGACCGTTCAAGGTCTACAAGAGAGCCAAGCACGTTCAGCTCTCGAGGCAGCTGGCCTGCAGGTACGCGTTGAACGATTCATGGGTGGCCTTTTTGGAACCGTGCGTTCCTCAAACCCCGCCGCTGGAACGGTCGTTCCTCGTGGCACTACCGTGACCTTGACGATCGTCTAAAAGAGCATTACCACTAGTTTGGGGAGAGGAACCAAAGGTTCCTCTCCCCAAAATCTATACCAAGTGCAAACCGCTCAGATCAACGAGCCTCACTCTTTCTTCAAATACTCAGCGACTTGGAAAGCCATCTCCAAGGACTGCTGGTGGTTCAGACGCGGATCAACCAAGGTTTCGTAGCGATCACGAAGAGCTTCTTCATCAAGCTGTTCAGATCCGCCCATGACCTCGGTGACATCATCGCCGGTGAGTTCAACGTGAATACCACCAGGAACCGTCCCGACCTGACGATGAGCTTCGAAGAAGCCGGTCACTTCGTCCATGATCGTTTCAAAACGGCGAGTCTTGTATCCGGTAGACGAGGTAATCGTATTCCCGTGCATCGGGTCAGTCACCCAGGTCACTGGACGACCGTCAGCTAATTGTGCCTCGAGCAGGGGCGGAAGAACATCGCGAATCTTATCCGCGCCCATTCGGGTAATGAAGGTCAGTCGGCCTTCCTCACCTTCAGGGTTAAGACGATCAATCAGACGACACATGTCTTCTTTGCTCGTCGACGGCCCAAGCTTCACGCCGATCGGGTTGCGCACGTGCGAGAGTAATTCAACGTGTGCGTCGTCTGCTCCACGTGTGCGTTCACCGATCCACAGGAAGTGTCCCGAGGTGTTGTAGGAGTCCCCTGTTCGCGAATCGATACGAGTCATTGCCGATTCGTATTCAAGAAGCAGAGCCTCGTGCGAGGAGAAGAGATCGACGCTGCGCATCTGGGCTGCAGAACCTGCACCAGCGGCCTCGAGGAACTTAACAGCGCGGTGAATCTCCTCAGCAAGAGATTCATAGCGCGCATACGCCGGATTCGCGGTGAAACCCCTGTTCCAGTGGTGTACCAGTCGCAAATCAGCATAACCGCCACGCGTGAACGCGCGAATCAGGTTGAGCGTCGAGGCGGCATGATGATAAAGGTCAAGCAAACGCGAAGGATCTGGAACGCGCGATGACGGCGTAAATTCGAAGGAATTCACCGCGTCACCCCGATATGAAGGAAGTGTTACCCCATCCCGTGTTTCCATATCGGCCGAACGCGGTTTTGCGTATTGCCCTGCAATACGTCCGATCTTGATCACAGGCAGTGAGGCACCGTAGGTCAGGACAACCGCCATCTGCAAAAGGGTTTGGATCTTCAAGCGCAGGTGGTCGGCAGTGGCCTCGGCAAAGGTTTCCGCGCAGTCACCGCCGGTGAGCACAAAAGCTTCACCGCGCGAGGCCGCACCCAATCCAGCGCGCAAATCATCTACTTCACCTGCGAAAACCAGAGGCGGCTGGCGACGAAGCTCAGCAAGAACTGAGCTAAGCGCATCCGTATCAGGATAGGTGGGCTGTTGCAGCGCACGTCGAAGACGCCATGCTTCCCAGGGCGCAGCATCCTGGTTAGCCGTGGGAGCAAAGAGGTCAGGTGCGCCGGGGCGCAGCGAAAAATCGCCACGCCCCGGATGAGTAGAGAAACTCATGGTCACTGTGCCGGAGCCAAGGGCTGACCGAGTTCAGCGAGCAGAGAAGTAAACCACGGCTGAGTAATGTCGAAGGGCTTGCCGCCGGCAATACGCGGGAATGCGATGGCAGCGAGCTCATCACCGTTCTCTTCATCCTGGCCGATGACGCCGCTCTCGCCGCGCAGCGCACATTCAACTGCCAGATCACACATCTGCTTGATCAAAGCGAGATCTTCTTCGTGAGCCGCAGCTGCGCGAGAGTAGTAACCCGACTTCTGAACCATGACTTTTTCGGCACCGATAAGGGCCGCAAACTTACGAGCGAACCACTGACCGGGGTTGATGGTATCAAGCTTGACGTGGCCGAAGGGATCGCGCTGAACCTCTTCGCCATTGGCTTCCATCTCGGCAATGATTTCGGGAAGGCCCGCACCTTCAGAAAGGAAGATGTTAACGTTGCCCTGCTCATCCATGATTGCC
>USHU01000219.1 GCA_900554605.1 uncultured Actinomyces sp. | reverse complement strand
CGACGATAACGACCTTACGGTTTCGTGTAATTTCTTTCTTCGCAAGATCGAGGCCGTAGAGGACTTGAGACTTGTGATAGATCGGGGTTTCCGGGGTGTTAAGGTACTTTGGCGATTCCTTGTCCTCGTCGTTCAAACGCCTGGCGCCAAAGCCGATCGTCGCTCCCGTAATGTCGCGGATTGGCCACATGAGCCTGCCGCGGAAACGATCATAGAGGCCACGGTTTCCGCGAGTTGCAAGGCCTGCAATCTCGATTTCTTGATCGGTAAAGCCCTTGGAGCGTAAGTGACGGGTGAGTGCATCCCATGAACTGGGCGAATAGCCAATTCCGAAGTGACGACAAGTCGCCTCATCGAAGCCTCTCTGGCCAAGGAAATGACGTCCTTCGTGCGCTTCTGGGGAAGAGAGCTGCGCCTGGTAGAACTCTTCGGCGACGCGGTGTGCGTCAAGAAGACGCTGGCGGCGACCGGGTTCCTCGCGGCGAAGGGTCCCGCTTCCTGCGGCCTCGTAACGCAAAGTAATTCCGGCCTTAAGCGCAAGGGCTTCCACGGCCTCGGTGAAGGAAAGAGAATCGACTTTTTGGACGAAACTGATGACGTCCCAACCTTCACCGCAGCCAAAGCAGTGCCAAAAACCTTGGGAGGGGCGGACATGGAACGAGGGGGTGCGCTCGTCGTGGAAAGGGCACAATCCTTTCAAAGAATCGACGCCTGCTGGACGCAGGGCAACTCGCTCGCCGACGATTTCTTCAATGCGCGAAGCATCACGTACGGCGGCGATGTCTTCTTTGAGAATCAGGCCGGCCATGAGTTCAGTTTAGCGAGTGGACACTTTTCTAGCAGAAAGATGTGGATGGCATCGGCCACCCCGATCCGCTTTCTCACAACTGCGAGGAGAGCATACCGCACATGCGCGCGTGCCAGCGCGATGCTGAGATATCGGTCAACGAGGAAACTTGGTCGATGACGACACGTAGGCGCTGTCCCTCGTCCGTGGTTGAGCGCCATTGAGCGGCAAAAGGCGGCTCGAGATATTCGGGACCGGCGTTGACAAGAGCATCAACCAGGTCGTTGAGGAGCGTGCGCTGCTGGTAGTAAACGGGTTCGCTTTCGCGCGGACTCATGACGTAGTGGACCGCCATGCCCTTGAGGACTTGGATTTCCGCGCGAGTATTGGCCGGGACGACGAGCTCGGCGAGGTAGCGCCCCAGGGGCTGGTCTCCTGCGACCTCGCGGGTCGCCGAAACCGTTGCGTTGGAGAAGCGCCCGATCAACTCGCTGGTCAAGTCCTTCAGCGCAGCCAAATCAGCGTAGGAGCCACTGAAAGACTCCATCCATTCGGGCATGGTCACTAAACGCTCGAAAGCGCGGTAGAGATCGTCTTCGCAAATCGATGTGCCATACCACTTCATGGTGGATTCAATGACCCCCTGGGTATGGGAATCGCTGCGCAGGCGTTCAAGGTCCATCTTCCCCGTTGCAACAGCGTCTTCCATGTCATGAACCGAGTATGCGATGTCATCAGAAAGGTCCATGATTTGAGCTTCGAGGCAGCGCTTGCCCGCTGGGATTCCTTGACGCATCCAATCAAAAGTCGGGCGGTCGTCCTCGTAGACGGAGAATTTACGTTGAGACTTCACCGGGTCTGGGCCTTCACCCCGTGCCCACGGGTATTTGCAGATCGCGTCCAAAGTTGCACGTGTCAGGTTCAGGCCCGCCGGGCCATCTTGGCCGAGAACTTTGGGTTCCAGACGCGCGACGATTCGCAAGGTTTGCGCGTTTCCTTCGAAGCCGCCGATCTCGCGTGCCAACTCGTTGAGTGCGAGCTCCCCATTGTGCCCAAAGGGCGGGTGGCCCAAATCGTGGGAAAGACAGGCTGCGTCCACCACATCGGGGTCCGCTCCCAGTTCTTTGCCTAATTCGCGCCCGACTTGGGCGACTTCGAGCGAGTGAGTGAGGCGGGTTCGGACAAAATCATCCGATGTGGGCCCCAGAACCTGTGTTTTCTCCCCAAGACGCCGCAAAGCCGACGAATGGAGTACTCGCGCACGGTCGCGTTCGAAATCCGTGCGCGATCTGGATTTCGCTGTCTCTGGGACGAAACGCTCGCAATCGCTGGGCACGTAGGCAGGGGAAGTGTTCACATGATAAGCCTAACTGCATGTTGAAGGCTTTTATTGCATAAGATGGTGTTGTGCATTCAACGAACGGAACGCAGGTGGTGACTACCCTCGTCCATGCTGCCCGGAAAGGTACTCATCCGTGGTGGCATTCGCCGGCCATTTGCCGCATTCCCCGTCGTGTTGACCACGATCTTGCGCAACAACTCAGCGAAGAGGCAATCCGCTTTGCTCAAGGGGGCGTTGATGCCCTCCTGCTTTCTCCGATTCCCCA
>USHU01000218.1 GCA_900554605.1 uncultured Actinomyces sp. | reverse complement strand
CAAGGTCGGCAGCCGTCGTGTTGGTGTCGTCACCACCGATGGTCTGCAGGACATCGACGCCGTCAGTGCGCAGCTGCTCGGCAGCCTTCTGCAGCGGATCCTCATCCTCGGCGACGAGGCCGCGCTCGACCAGGTTCTTCTTGTTCGTCAGCTTGACGCGGGAGTTGCCGATCGGCGAACCACCGTAGCGGTGGAGGACGGCAGCGTGCTTACGCGCCTCCTCGTCCACCAGCACGTAGTTGCCGGTGAGCAGGCCATGGTAGCCATACTGGTAAAGAATGATCTCAACTTCGGGAGCGACCTGGGTGTAGCGCTCAATGAGATCACCAACAGCGGCCGAAAGACAAGGGGCAAAGCCACCAGCGGTCAAGAGAGCAACACGACGAACCGTCATGGGTAAACCTTTCAGTCTTCTTCGCGCACATCAAACGACCTGCGCCACGTACTTATCTTATCGAGTGCGGGATTACTTCGCTTTATCGGTCCACGAGGGATGACAAGCACACAACTCCGGTTTTACTTAGTTTTCTTCCTCGTGAAGTTCTTCCTCTGTTGGAGTGGGAACTTCGACGTCAGGGGCAACTCGTCCGCCGGGTGCAGTCTTTCCATTCGAAGGCACAGGTCCGTCGAAAGCGCCTTCTGCAGCAAGCTGGGCTTTAACATCCGCAGCGTACAAGTCGACGTATTCCTGTCCGGATAAAAGCATGAGGTTGTACATGATTTCGTCGGTGATGGCACGTAGGACAAAGCGATCACGGTCCAAGCCCTTGTAACGGCTGAAATCGAGGGGTTCGCCGATCACCATACCAATATTGGTTCGCGAAGGAATCTTCTGCCCGATCGGCTGAGCCGCGTGTGTTCCAATCATCGCAACGGGGATGACGGGAGCTCCGGACAGCAGCGCCAATCGCGCAACGCCGGTCTTCCCGCGGTACAGACGACCATCGGGACTACGAGTCCCTTCGGGGTAGATTCCAAAAAGTTCACCTTCGCCGAGGCGCTTGAGGCCGGCCTTCAATGCGGCTTCAGACGCTCGACCACCACTGCGATCGACAGGAATAGTGCCGACGGCGCGCATAAATTCCTTCGTTGCCCATCCCTTGAGCCCCGTTCCGGTGAAGTAGTCGGCCTTGCCCATAAAGACAACCTCACGGTCAATCATCATGGGAAGAAAAACTGAGTCCCACACGGCGTTATGGTTCGATGCCAAGATCGCGGGACCTGTTTCAGGGATGTTCTCTTTCCCTCGAATCCAGGGCCGGTAAGCAGCTTTGAGAATCGGAGTGCCCGTCAGCTTTAAGGCTTGATACAGACCCATGTTTCCTCCACCGGTGTCAACCGCTAGCATCGTCGTTATGGTCAATGGTTCTACTGTACAGCCCGAGCCTACTTTTTCCGCAATGGTTCCACGATGGTTGGACTCTGCTTGGCTCGTTGTTGACCTTGAAACGACGGGGCTAGGTGCCAAGGATTCGATTATCGAAATCGGGGCCGTGATCTACCAAAAGAAGCAGGTTATTGATAGTTTTTCTGCTCTCGTCAATCCTCATCGCCCTCTCCCATCCTTTATCACTTCGTTGACGGGACTCAACGATGAGGTCCTCGCGCAAGCTCAGGATCTGAGTGCAGTGTTCCCGCGTTTTGCTGGCTGGCTTGAGGGCGCGTATCAGCACCGGAAGCTCGCAGGCCTCATTGCCCATAATGTCGCTTTTGATTGGGGTTTTCTGGCCCGCGCCCAGCAGCTCTGCAACTGTAGTCTTCCGCCGCTTCCCCCCTATGACACTTTGTCTTTAGCTCGCTATGCTTTGCCGAGACCAGCAGTTGATAACCATCGATTAACAACCTTGCGCGAACACTTCGCATTGGGTGGCGGCCAACATCGTGCACTTGACGACGCACTGGCCACAGGACTGTTGTTCTACAACTTATGCGAATATGTAGAAAGTCTTCAGAAAGACCCACTTGTCCACTGCTCCCCTGCGTATCCTTTACCCGCATAATTTTCGAGGCCGCACACGCTTTGCGTTGGAAGACGACGAGTTCCAGAGTTTCTTTGCACGAGAGTATCCACGAGCTCGAATACGGTCAGAAGAGGTCATGTCCTTCGCCTCATGGTTTGACCGCGCGCTGCGAGTTTCAACGACGCTGACGCAGAAGTCCCGCAAGAGCTTCCTGAAGTTCCTGCGAATCAAAAGGCGCGCTCACAATGCGACTAGCACCTGCCCAAGTCGCGAGCCATTGATCCTGCGGGCGCGCGGTGAGCATAAGGATCGGTGGAAGGTTCTCACGGGTATTCGCCAGTTCCTTGGCGACCGACATCCCGCCTTCTTTTTGCGTCTCTCCATCAAGCACGAGGACGGCAATATCGTGGGAATCGACAAGTTCAAATACACCAAAAGCAGTGGCAGCCTCAAGCCATTCAATGGGAGCAGTA
>USHU01000217.1 GCA_900554605.1 uncultured Actinomyces sp. | reverse complement strand
CGAAATGACCAGACAATCCTTGATGCCGCAAATGCGATCGCTCAGCCCCTGCGGGGACAGGCGCGCATTGGCGATGCCGGCAACGCCGCTACTCGCGAATCACAACCACAACGAATTACAGTGCCAGTTCTTGCTCCACGTCTAAACGCTGGTCCGGGACAAGTCAGCACCGCCTATCCCCTCACCTACGATGAACAACTCCAAGCAGTCGTAGATTTCGCTCGACAACATCGAGTCCAAGACGAACACGGGAAGTGGAATACCTGTGCAGTACTCTCCCGGCGACGCTCGGACTTCCCCGCGATCGAACGAGCGCTTAAAGACGCTGATATTCCCGTGCAAGTCGTCGGACTCGGCGGACTTCTCGACCAAGCAGCGGTCAGTGATGTTCGAGCCGCACTCGATCTTGCAGCAGACCCCGCGAACGCCCCCGCTCTCATGCGCCTCGTCACAGCTATGGACATCGGCGCATCCGATCTGCTGGTTCTTAACCAGTACGCAAAACAACAGGCACATCAAAAAACGCACGGCCTTGTCGCGCATCCAGAGTTCACTTTGATCGAGGCAATCGACCAGCTTCCCCCAATTGGTTGGCACTCCTCCTCAGGAGGACCAGAATTTAGCGAGGTCGCCCATCAGCGTCTGTCTCTCCTTGCCCGGCGCCTTCAAGTCATACGTCAAGGGATGGGGCGTGCGCTCGATGAACAAGTTGAACGCGCCATATCGATCCTGGGACTTCGCGAGGCAATCATGGCTGATCCCCTTGGAGATCAGGGCATGGAGATGCTCGATGCATTTGTCGACATCGCAGCGGAGTATGAAGCGCAAGTATCTGGAGCAGATTTGCCAGGATTCCTCGCATGGCTCCAAGTCGCTGAAGACGAAGAAAGAGGCCTCGCAATCCCGGTGAGCGCGACTCGACCTGACGCCGTTCAACTGCTGACCATCCACTCGGCAAAAGGACTGGAATGGGATTCAGTCGTTGTTTTTGGCCTGCAAGATTCAGTCTTTCCCGATCACAAGTCAAAGCCACGAGACTGGAAGCAAGACCCGCCGGGAACAACAGAATGGTTCTCCTCGATCGAAGAACTCCCGTATCCCGTGCGGCGAGACTATGCCGACCTGCCTCAGATGGTTCCTGAAGAATACGGATCGATGGGAATTGTCGAATACTTTGATCTCCTTGCCCAAGAAGCAGAGAGAAAAACGACTACTCCAATGAGCATCTTCAACAAGCATGTTGCCTCCAACAAAGATGCGAATCAGACAGTGGATACCGTCCACAGCAGGCAAGGAGTTCACCATGAACTCGAAGAACGACGCCTTGCCTATGTTGCATGGACGCGTGCCCGTCACGACCTGCTGTTGCTTGGATCATGGATTGGCTCAACCAGTGTGACTCCACGCGATCCTTCGCGTTACCTCATGGAAACCGTGAATGCTCTTGGTCTTGATGAAGACACTATTGCAGCTCGTCCTGAGGAAGACATTGCGGATCAATCCCTGATAGAGATCGACCCCCGGCTCCGGCAATATCCGATTCTTCCTGGGCGCTCGCGTCAGCTCGTCGATGCAAGTGCAACGCGCGTTCAAGAGGTCATCGATACCCCGACGCCGCTCCTTGAAGAAACACTGAAAACCCAGCTCGATAACCCTCTTGTTCGCGATACTTTCTTGCTCATTGCAGAGCGTGAACGTGCGCGCCAAGATGCGACTGAAATTCGAATTGACCGCGTTCCCGCAACCAGTATTTCAACCCTGATTGATGACGGTGACTCCTGGGTACGTCGTCTCAGGCGCCCCTTGCCAACTCCGCCACAGCGCAGCTCCCTCCTAGGCACTATTTTCCACATGTGGGTTGAAAAACAGCTCCACCTGACAACCGGTGAACTCTGGGATGACCCCGTCGTCGGTCTTGAATCCCTGAGCACAAGGGAACAGGAAAGGCTTTCCCTCATGCAAGAGAACTTCCGCTCTCTTGACCTGAGCTCTCTTGTCCCTGTTGCCATCGAGGAACCCTTCGCTCTGAACTATTCAGGAGTATCCGTTCAAGGGCGCATTGACGCTGTCTTTCGTGATTCGCATGGCAACGACATCGTCATCGATTGGAAGACATCTCATGTGCCCGGCCCCACCACCAGTACCGAGACATGGGAATACTACGCACGCCAGCTCCAGCTCTATCGTGTTGCATGGGCGAATAAACGCGGTATTACGCCAGAACAGGTGCAGGCACGTGTCTACTTCATCGGCGGGCCCGTGGACTTCTCCCTCGAAGACATCGCGAAAATTACCAATAAACCAGTCGACCGACTGGAAAGCGAACTCGCCCGCGCACTGAGTGAACTCGGTGTGAATAACCCAAAGATCTAGACAAAAAAGAGGTGGTCCCGCGAAACGCGGGACCACCAATAGGTCTACTCACGCGTCGGCAAAATAACA
>USHU01000216.1 GCA_900554605.1 uncultured Actinomyces sp. | reverse complement strand
TGGCCGATTCGATCCAGAGGATAGAGCATGATTGAGGAGAGCAGAACAAGGGTGACGGCCTGCCCTACACTGAAGCGACCGTCACTCAGGCGCCAGTATGCAAGTGCGGTCGCGCCGGTGATCATTCCCAGCGAGAAAACACCGTCGACAACCAGCAGGACCATCTGGTTTCCGGCAAGGTAGCGCATGACTTTCCGGCGAACGTTCTCCGCGGCCTGAGCAAGAGTGCGGCCCACACGCTTTCCAGCGCCGATGTAGGACAGCGTTGAGAGTCCCTGGATCGCGTCTAGTTCTTGGGCGGCAAGCGCGCGCGAGGACGCACGATAGCGGGTGGAAACCGGGCGAAATGCCCTTTGGAAAGCACCGACAGTGAGGGGAACAACGGGAATGGAGATTGCCAGGACCGCGGCCGATACCCAGTCGAAAGTAAATACAACTGCAACGACCATGATCGGCGTGATCAGCGAGGCCAGCATGGGCGCGATGAAAGTGCCGCGATAATTCGAGCTGCGCTCAACACCATCGGTTGCGGTATTGACAATGCGACCCGAGCGTTCCTTTGTACGCTCACTGACTCCGAGGCGGAAAACCTGGGCGACCATGGCGTGACGTAGACGTGGTTCTTCTGCGCGCAGGCGTGTACCTCCCGAGAACGAGGCACTAAACGCCATCATTCCTGCTGCTAAGGCAAAGAGCAAAAGGTACCCCAGTGACGGGAGACTGCTATTGCCGCTGATGAGAGCATCAATGACTGAACCGAGCTCGATGTAGAGAATGATCAGGAACATCGCAGGCAGCAGATTCTTGATGATCTCGATGACGTTCGCCATCCGCTGTTTGGGGAAAGGCTGCGGTAGTGCGCTTGGCGAGGCGTTGAGCTCCGGTCCCATCGATTCGCTCTCCTCATTTGGCTTTATAACATCATTCATTATGACTCTACTTAGGACTACCTTAGCTTCTTAATGACAGAAAGTCATATAGAAGGTTGGAGCAAGTAAAGAGGGTGCATAAAGGGGCGTTCGGCTTACTCCGAACGCCCCTTTATTAAGGTTTACAACGCAAACTCGCGGGCACGCCCACGCTTAAGTGCGCGGGAAGGCGGCCACGGCCTCGTCAATCAAGTCAGGCCAGACGGTACATCCAGCCGAAGGAATCTTCCGCGCGGCCCATCTGGATGTCCGTGATGTCCTTCCAAATCTGATGGGTAACGGGACCCGCGGGAAGCTCGACGTCGAAATCATCCGAGGCGAGGCGTGCAATCGGGGTCACGACAGCAGCGGTACCACAGGCAAAGATCTCGGCGACCGAGCCATTTTTAATGCCCTCAACCAAGTCGGCAAGAGCGATGGATTCCTCGGTTACCGGCACGCCACGCGAACGCAGGAGACGGCAAATCGCGCTACGGGTGCCACCCTCGAGGATCACACCGGTGAGCTTGGGGGTACGCACGCTTCCATCGGCCATGACAACGAACATGTTCATTCCGCCGAGCTCTTCAAGGTACTTGTGCTCGTAGGTATCCAGGTAGCAAACCTGCTTGAAACCGCGCTCTGCGGCCAGGTTCTGCGGGAGTAGCGAAGCCGCGTAGTTACCGCCAGCCTTTGCCGAACCGGTTCCACCGGGGCCGGCGCGGTGATAGTGCTTCTCAACCCAAATGGAGACGCCCGTCTGAGTTCCCGACTTGAAGTAGGGGCCGACCGGGGAGCCCATGACGTAGAAGTCAACCTGGTGAGCGGAGCGCACGCCAAGGAAGGGCTCGGACGCGAAGGTGAAGGGACGCAGGTAGAGAGAGGATCCTTCAGCACCCGGAACCCACTTTTCGTCCGCACGCACGTAGTTCACCAGCGCTGCGACAAAGTCCTCGCGGTCCATCTGCGGCATAGCCAGACGCCAATTCGAGTGGTTCATACGCGCGGCATTGAAGCCGGGACGGAACGTCCAAATGCTGCCGTCAGAGTGACGGTAGGCCTTGATGCCTTCGAAAGCAGACTGGCCGTAGTGAAGGACAGCGGCCGCGGGAGACAGGTCAAGAGGACCGAAGGGAATGACCTCACGCTGGCCCCATCCGGTTTCGGGCGTCCACCGCATGTGCGCCATGTGATCGGTGAAGACTGTTCCGAAGTTCAGTTCCTCCATGGCCTTTTCATAATCCGCCTGCGGAGTCGGATTCGGGTTCTGGGTCAGCGGGAAACGACCAGCCAGTTCATCTGCCGAAGGCAGAGGTTCCTCCCCCAATCGCTCCAATTCGGTGGGAGTGTGCTGCGTTTCTGTCATCGTGTCCTCCTCAAAAGCTGAAGTACGTTCAGAATATTCCCCTTGCGAGGGTCAAGCATTAGGTGGTCCGCCATCTGACCCGTTGGGGGCGGTGCGCTCGGTGAGGGTGGGGTCGGGCCTTTCGTACCCACTCCCCCGGGCGCGGCCTCGTCAGCGGCGAATCAGCGCAACCAAGTCGCTGCCGATC
>USHU01000215.1 GCA_900554605.1 uncultured Actinomyces sp. | reverse complement strand
AAGGGAGTCCTGGACCACTTCGCCAAGGCCATGTTCGGCCCCGAGGCGAAGACCCGCCTGCGTCCCTCCTACTTCCCCTTCACCGAACCCAGCGCCGAGATGGACCTGTGGTTCCCACAAAAGAAGGGTGGAGCCGGCTGGATCGAATGGGGCGGTTGTGGAATGGTCAATCCCAATGTTCTTCGAGCAACGGGTATCGATCCTGAGGTTTACACGGGTATTGCCTTCGGTGTGGGTGTCGAACGAACCCTGATGCTGCGAGACGGTATCGCAGACATGCATGACATTGTCGAGGGCGACGTGCGCTTCTCCGAGCAATTCGGCGTTAATGGACTGGGAAGGGGCAACTGACATGCCAATGGTTCCAATGAGCTGGCTGCGCGACTATGTCGATGCAGACCCGGCGATGACGACCGAAGAACTCGCGGCTGCCTTGGTTCGCGTCGGACTCGAAGAAGAAACCATCCACCCCGCACGCGTTACTGGGCCTCTCGTGGTGGGTCGTGTACTCAGTCGCGAAGAATTCGAAGCTTCGAATGGTAAGACGGTCAACTACTGCCGGGTGGACGTTGGGGAACATAATGATGCGCCCGGTACTGGAAAAGAACCCAGTGATCTTCCCTCACGTGGCATTATCTGCGGTGCACACAACTTTGATGTCGATGACCTGGTTGTTGTTTCCCTGCCGGGTGCCGTTCTTCCTGGACCTTTTGAGATTGCTGCACGAAAGACCTACGGCCACATCTCTGATGGCATGATGTGCTCGGCGCGCGAACTTGGCTTGGGTGAGGACCATAACGGCATCATCGTTTTGCAGAAGGACTTCCCGGATGCAGATCTTCCTGCTGTTGGCCAGAGCGTGATTTCTTTCCTTGGTTTGGGCGAGGAAGTTCTTGAGATCAATGTGACACCGGATCGTGGGTACTGCTTCTCGATGCGAGGAGTTGCGCGCGAATTCGCGCATTCGACGGGTTCGGCTTTGCGTGACCCGGGTCTTGTGGGCACTCTTGTTGAGTCCGTTCCTGAGGCGAACGAGGCCGGGTTCCCTGTTGTTGTCGCTGATGACGCGCCTATTCACGGACGCTGCGGCGCGGATCGCTTTGTCACTCGAATCGTGCGCGGGGTCAATCCTGCAGCTCCTACGCCTCGTTGGATGGTTGAACGCCTTGAAATGGCGGGAATGCGTTCGCTTTCTTTGGCAGTGGATATCACCAATTACGTGATGCTTGACCTTGGACAGCCGATGCACGCCTACGATCTTGCGGCTCTTGAAGCTCCGATCGTTGTCCGTCGCGCACGTTCGGGTGAAGAACTGACGACTCTGGACGAGGTCACGCGTTCTTTGGATCCCGAAGATTTGGTGATTTCTGATTCGCCTAGTGGTGAGGAAGGTTCGCGCCTTCTGGGGATCGCCGGTGTGATGGGCGGTGCCTATTCTGAGGTCGAGGAGTCGACGACTGACATCCTTCTCGAGGCCGCGCACTTCGATGCCGTATCGATTGCACGTTCCTCTCGTCGTCATAAATTGCATTCCGAGGCCGCAAAGCGTTTTGAACGTGGAACTGACCCGCTCCTTCCCGCAGTTGCAGCACAGCGTGCCGTTGATCTTCTGGTTCAATACGGTGGTGGTCATGCGGATCCTGCAGTCTTTGATCTCAATAACTTGCCTGAACCGACAGGCTATGAGTTTGCGCTCAGTGATGCTGAGCGTTTGACTGGGGTTGCCTACACGCCAGAACGCGTTCGTCAGCTGCTCGAAGAAGTTGGCTGCACGATCAAGGTTATTGACGATGAGCGTGTGCTCGTGACTCCTCCCTCATGGCGCCCCGACTTGACGGGAGCCGCTCACTTCGTCGAGGAAATCGCGCGTCTTGACGGCTACGACAATATTCCTTCGGTTCTTCCGACTGCTCCTGCTGGAACGGGCCTGACTCTTGCCCAGCGAGCGCGACGTTTGGTCGCTCAAGGACTCGCACATGCAGGTCTGACGCAGGTAGAGAGCTACCCCTTCGTCTCTGATTCTTTCGATCGCCAGGGAATGAAGGAAGATGATCCTCGCCGCCAAGCGGTCAAGCTGCGTAATCCTCTTGCTGATGATGCGCCGCTGCTACGTACCTCGGTTTTGGACACTCTTCTTGATGTCGCGGCCCGCAACTGTGCGCGTGGCATTCCTTCGGTTGCGATTTATGAAGTTGCGAAGGTGGCGCACAGTCAGGGCGTTGTTCCTACAGGATTGATCTCGGCCGAGAAGCGTCCCAGTGATGAACAGCTTGCCGCATTGGAAGCTGGAACTCCTTCGCAGCCGTGGCATGTTGGTGCTGTTCTCGCGGGTCAAGCACTGCCGGCTGGAATCCTCTCCGCTCAGCGTTCTTTCGATTGGGCGGACGCAGTCCAGGCAGTGCGATCGATTGCGGATCAGCTGGGAGTACGCATCGAAGTGACGCGTGCGTGGCTTGCGCAGCCGACGACGCACAAGGGGCCTCGTCTTCCCGAGGC
>USHU01000214.1 GCA_900554605.1 uncultured Actinomyces sp. | reverse complement strand
CACGCATTCAAGACGGCAACGCGAACGGGTGCACATGCAGGCTTCTCCCCTCCCGTGGCCTCGTGAAGGGAACGGAACTCTCCAAGGATTTCCTCCACGCGGTCGATGAACTCGGGGAACTTGAGTGCCAAGGAGAGGTAACCGCCGTAGCCCATGCGATCGAGGGGACTGCGGACAATAGCGCGGCGAGCGGTGCGCCACGATTCATTGGCCTCACCCAGGGGGTCCCCACCCTCACGGAAGACATCGGGGAAGAAGTAGGGAAGGAAGCGTCCCTCGGTGTAGCGCACACCGGGGATATCCGAGATCATGCGGCAAGTCGCGGCCGAGCCGACGGATCCGACAACCGCATCCATCTTGATCGAGGGGAAGAAGGGGCCGTAGGGCTCCATACCGATCCAGTTATCGCCAAGGAACATCATGGCCTCGCGGCCCTCCTCGTGGACCTGACGAACCAGCTCACCGGCCTTTTGGGCAACTCGCTTGGAAGTGAAATCGATCCAGTCTTTGAAAACCGGAGTGGGAGTGCGGAAAGGACAGTTGTACCAGCCGCCATCAACGAAATCCTCGGGGGTCAGCGCGTAGCCGTATTCCTCTTCAAACTCTTCCATTGCCGGAATCGAAACCGAGGCGGAGTAGCCGAACCAATCGACGTAGCGTTCGCGGCCTCGGGAATCAAAGGCCAAGGTGAAGTGGTAGAAGAAGGTCGTAAAACGAACCACGTCCACCTGGGGGTTGGCTTTAAGCCAGATCGCCAAGGCTTCCTTAACGTGCTCCCAGGTGCGCGGGAAGGCCACGTCGAAGGGGCGTTCTTTGACACGCCCTTCCTCAAGCGCCCAGTCATTCGTCAAATAGTTGTACATCTGGGTCGAATCCCAAACTTGCACTGCGAAGAAGCTCACGGTGTAGACGTGGAAAGGCTTGGGGGAATGAATCGTAACAACGGCGCTTCCGGCGTTCTTGGGCAGATCCCCGACGATCGGGACGGGATCGACGATCGGCTGGGCCGGAACATCTTCAACGCTCCACTGTGAAGGATCGACAACCTCACCGCTGGTTCGGTCAATCACCTGCCACCAACGTGAGGTATCACACTGAGTATCCGGACGGAACTGAGCCTGGAACCAGCCCTCCATCACGTCGATACACAAAGGGCCATTTTCCGGCGCAGTATGGGCATTTGAGGACAAATATTGGTGAATGCGTTCGCCCTCACTTTGGTCTGCCCACTCTTCGTCGCCGCGAGCAGGGAAGTACGTGCTGTAAACCTTGGCAAAGGCGCGATCACCCCATTGGGGCAATTCGGTTCCATCCGAATTACGGACAGCGTCGGCGCCGAGCCGCTCAACGAGGGAGCGAACCTCTTCGTCAATTCCTCGTTCGATAGGGAGAGTCAGGCGGCCCAGTCGCGTCGTTTTGTCAGTCATTGTCACTCCGTTGTGTTGATATCTAGCCTCTTTGCGCGCAGGGAACAACTTTGCGGACTTTTTCAGGCAGTCCCAAGTTATCTCCTTCTTGGTACGATATTACAAGCACACCGACGTGGTGATGCACATCCTCTACACACTGGAGACACCGATGTCCCTTACCTCAGAAGAAATTAACAGCCAGCCCGAGCTGTGGCGTCGAGTTTGCGAAGTTCCCACCGATGCTCTTCCCAAAGATGGCGAATCAATTGCGGTGATCGGATGCGGAACCTCATGGTTCATCGCCCAGGCCTACACCGTTGCTCGTGAGCGCCAGGGCAAGGGACTCTCGGACGCCTTCACCGCAACCGAATTCCCCTGGGATCGTTCCTACGATCGAGTCGTCTGCCTGTCTCGTTCAGGCACGACAACCGAAATCATCGACATTCTGCGCGGCTTGAAAGAACGCGGTGTTCCCAACGTCTTGATCACCGCTGTTGGCAACGGTCCGGCAACCCCCTTCGCTGACGAAGAGGTCGTTTTGGACTTCGCAGACGAAGAGTCCGTCGTCCAGACTCGTTTTGCCACCACCGCTTTGGCCTACTTCCGCCACAGCCTCGGAGACGATATTGCGAGCGCCGCAGATGACGCTCAGCGCGCACTTGAGTGCGAAATCCCCCAGCGCTGGGTGGATGCCGAGCAGATCACCTTCCTGGGCACCGCGTGGACCATTGGCCTGGCCAACGAGGCGGGCCTCAAGTTGCGCGAAGCCTCGCAGTCGTGGACCGAGGTTTACCCCGCCATGGAATACCGCCACGGCCCCATTTCAATCGCACAACCCGGTCGCCTCACCTGGGTTTTCGGCCCGGTTCCCGAAGGAATGGCCGATCAAGTTGCTGCAACCGGCGCCGAATTGGTGACCTTCGATGGTGATCCTATGGCTCACCTGGTCGTTGCCCAGCGCCTGGCAGTTGCTCGCGCCGAGGCTCGAGGCCTGAACCCCGACACTCCGCGCCACCTGACCCGCTCGGTGATCCTCAAGTGAGCACTGCGGACCAGCAGCTGGCCATCGGAATCGATGTCGGCGGCACCA
>USHU01000213.1 GCA_900554605.1 uncultured Actinomyces sp. | reverse complement strand
TGCGATGCGGGGGCCGACGGGCCGGTCGTCGCTGATCCGCCCGAGGCCTGCCCCACCTGGGCAGACACGGTGACGGTCAGGCCGGTGACCTCACGGATGGCCTTTTCGACGTCTGCACCGCGCGGGCCGCGCGAGAAGGCGTTGACCATCGCTTCGACGGCCTCGTCAACGTTACGGACCACGCGAAGTCGAACGCTTCCCGCATCCTTAGCCAGCGCATCACGAAGGGTGTCGATGTGCTCGCAGCGCAGACCGGTTTCGGTTGCGACTTCCTCAAGCGAGGGGCGCGCGCCCACCCAGAACTCGCCGTAGCGCGAATCAGAGTAGAACTCCTGTGAGGAACGTGAGGTGCGGGGCTTAAAGAAGAGCACTGCTTCGTGGCCGCCGGAGGGGAGGGGTTCCAAAACGATCACGGAATCGGGTTCGCGTTCTTGGCCCAGAGCCGACAGGTGCGCGAAAGCAGAGTACGCGCGGAAACGATAGGTGCAGTCGTTCGAGCGGACCTTGTAGGTGCCCGCGGGGATGACGAGGCGTTCGCCGGGGAAAGGCTCTCCCGCTGCTACAGCGCGCGCGGGAAGATAGTCGGCGACGGGTGCTCGCGTGATCCCTGCGTCGGGACGCGGACCCCAGTTTGAGCCCATGAACTCGCGGAAAGCGTCCGATGAAGGACGGCGTGAACGATTGTTCACGCGCTCGGCCAAGGTGTCGGCCGATTCTTGGTTAGAAGTGGTATCACTCGTATTCATGGTGCCATGGTCTCACTTTCACAGCGGGACGTGCTAGGGGGACCGTATCCTAAAAGCATGAGCAGGATCGATCTTCATACGCATAGTGCATATTCGGATGGAACCGATAGCCCGGAAGAACTGATGCACAAGGCCCGTGAGGCGGGATTGGACGTTGTCGGTCTGACCGATCACGATACCTACGCGGGCTGGGACGAGGCCGCCGCTTGCGTTGAGTCCACTGGTGTTGCGTTGGTTCGAGGCGTCGAATTGTCGTGCGCGCGCGAGGGAATCACCGTCCACCTCTTGGGCTACCTTCCCGATCCTACGAACGAGGCCTTGCTTGCCGTCCAGCGCCGCGCCACTGAGTCGCGCCTGACACGCGCGCAAAGAATGGTCGAGAGAATTTCGAAAGACTACCCGATTACCTGGGAACAAGTTCAGGCCTTGGCGCCGGATGGGGGGCCGGTTGGACGTCCACACATTGCTGATGCCCTTGTCGCCATCGGTGCTTTCCCCGATCGCAGCGCAGTTTTTGTCAAGGCCTTGCATCCTTCCAGCCCCTATTTCGTCATGCATTGGGCTCCCGATCCGGTTGACGCGGTTGAACTGGTGCGCGCTGCTGGAGGCGTTCCGGTTTTGGCTCATCCTCGAGCCCGGGCGCGCCAGCGACTCTTGCCCGAAGAAGTCATTGACATGATGAAAGAAGCGGGCCTGTTCGGTATTGAACGTGATCACCGAGATCACGGGGATAAGGACCGTGCAGATGTTGATAGAATTGCCCGTCGTTTGAAGCTGGAAGTCTTCGGCTCATCTGACTACCATGGGCGAGGCAAACCGAATCGGCTAGGAGAAAACCTTACGGATCAGTCGGTTCTGAACAAACTCGAAGAGGAAGCGTTTTTAGAGGTCTTGTGCCCATGAATATTGGCTCTGTTGTGGACGTTACGGTACTGCTGACGACTTTTGCGACCCTGATTGTTATTTTGGACCCGATGGGCTTGATGCCCGTGTTCTTGGCATTGACGTCAAAGTTCTCCCCTAAAGCGCAGCGTAAGGCAGCTATCCAGGCATCCCTGGTGTCTTTCGGCGTGATTTTGGCTTTTGCTTTCTTGGGGCAGCAGATTCTTCGAGCCCTGCAGATCTCGATGGAGTCCTTGAAACTCTCTGGAGGTGTGCTCCTCTTCTTGGTCGCAATGGAACTGTTGACCTCGAGCGATATGGACCAGCCGGACACTGGCGATGACGCTGTGAACGTGGCTCTTGTTCCCCTAGGCATTCCTCTGCTTGCCGGCCCCGGTGCGATCGTCGCCGTCATGGTGTCCATGGCTCAGGCACATACGACGGGATCCATTGTTGCTGTGGTTCTGGCAGTGGTTGCCACCCACGTCGTCATCTGGGCATCGATGCGCTTCTCCCTTGAGCTTTCTCGTCTTCTGAGAACCGGTGGAATCCTCTTGTTGACCAAGATCTCCGGTGTGCTTCTTGCCGCAATCGCAACCGAACTAGTCATGGGTGGAGTCTTCGACTTCATTAAGAATGCTGGGATTGTCAAGTAGGAGCGGTTGACACTCACCAGAGGACTTTAATCTCGCTACCACGCGAAAGCCTGCAGTAGGCTTGACTCAGTGCTACCGGTAGTACTGAGTCAATCGCAAGGAGAGATTTTATGAGCCGGTCCCTAGAGGAACAGCTAAAGTCGCAGGTTCGAGCGGTCTCTGGACGCCCTGAACGCGTCTCAACCGAGATGGAAGCATGGCAGGGACTATCTGCGGCGATCATCGAT
>USHU01000212.1 GCA_900554605.1 uncultured Actinomyces sp. | reverse complement strand
GCTTGGGGAATCTTCCGCGAAGCTGAGAACGGACCTGCTGGTAGGGCCCCTCCCAAAAAGAGGCAAGATCGCTTGTAATCGCAACGGGGCGGCCTGCCGGATCAGTGAGCTCAATGCGAAGCGGAAGACGCCCTCGAACAAAATGTGGAGTATCGGTCCAGCCGAAGGCCTCTTGGACACGCAAGCGCACGTAGGCTCCGTCTTCATCCCACTTCACGCTTCGATGAGCACCCGTCGGAATCGTGATCTGCTGTGGCGCCTCTCGCTCAAGATCCATATTGAGTGGCCAGGGGAGCAATGCATTCAAGGCCTCGTTCAGATCCAGCTGAGAAAAAGCCACTCCCGCACTCCACTGCTCGCTCAAGTGATCAATGCATGCAGGAATGATATGGGCATCATCGAGCGGCGGCCAGGGATCACCGATGAGTCTGTGACACGCCATGATCCTCATACGAAGCTGTTTCGCATTGTCATCCCACGGAAGATCGCTGACGCTCATTTCCTCAAGATTTCGCCGCGCCATCTCGCGCATCTCAGATCGGTCAGGGGAAGGCAAACGCGTACTAGAGAGCACGATGGCCCCCAGTTTTTCTTCCTCAAAGCCAATAATTACGCCATTGTCGACGCGTAAATGTGAGGTTTTCTCACGCAGGTGCGAAGCCGCCAGATCCACATCATCACTGTCAATGGGCAGAGCTGAACGGATAATGGCATCCGCATTACCCGCAGATTGAAGCTCCGCGATCGCAATCCACTCGCTACCTTCCAAAGAAGAAGAGGGAGGAAGGCTGGCTCCTTGTCCGGAGGCCAACAGATAACGTGTGCCCTGAGCGCGTTTACGTGCAATTCTCAAGGGATACGCGAAGGCAACAAAAAGAGGTAGCGCCTGCGAAAGCGCCTGTTTTGTATCCGCATCGAGGTGCGGGCGAATACCGGAAGCTAAACGTGCAGCTGATTCTTCAACTCGTTTTCCCTGAGGGCTCGAAGGGGAAAGAGAATAGACAGCGCTTAGCAAATCAGCGCCTTGCGGTCGAAGATCTTCAGATACAAGCGCCGCGCACATGGCTGCGATACCGCTTGGAATACTCCCCTGAAGTGCACTCAAGGCGTGTGCGATTCGAGGATCAACGGGGGCAAGGACCAACTCGCGGCCGTGGGGAAGGGCAAGCCCGGCCTCGTCAATCGCACCCAAGGCCTGAAGGGAGGAGCGTGCATAGTCTTCGTAGCCCGCGCTTGGGGTATCGAGAAGACGCAGACAGGAGAAGTCTGCTCGCGACCAACACGCAACCGAAAGAAGCGGGGGAAGGGGGTCGCAGGCGGTGATCTCGGGGGAGGGATGCGCTGGGCGCATAGACCAGGTAGATTCCTCCATCGCGCGAATGCACACGCCCGGCCCCACTCGTCCCGCACGTCCCGCGCGCTGGATCATTGAAGAACGAGGCGATGGGATCGTCACCAGTGAGCTTGCCTCGCGGGAAGGAGAGAAACGAGTCTGACGGCTCAGGGTTGAATCGATGACAATTTGCACTCCGGGGACGGTCAACGCACTCTCTGCAATAGCCGAAGAGACGATGATTCGTCGTTCATTGGACGGCGAAAAGACCTCATCTTGCCGGGTGGGAGAAAGCTGAGCATGCAGAGGAATAACCTGTGCATCGGCGTCGTCGAGAAACTCGCACACCCTTTCGATCTCCCACACTCCTGGAAGAAAAACCAAGACATCACCGGGATAAGTGTCGAGGCAATCTCGAGCCAGAGAAGCAATATGACGTAAGAAACCGCGGCTGATTCGATCTCCTTGGAAGACCTCAATCCCACGCGGCGGTGCCTCCCACCGGATGGAAACGGGGAATAACTCGCGTTTGAGTTCAAAGAAACGCGAAGGAAGATCTCCAAGAAGCTTCCCCAGGGCGGCGTCATCGATGGTCGCGGACATGACAACTAAACGCAGATCTTCGCGCAATAGAGAGCGAATATCGATAAGAAAAGCCAAAGACAAGTCGCTATCGACAGCCCGTTCGTGGAACTCGTCGAGGATCACGCAGCCGATGCCGTCAAGTCCCGGGTCAGAATGAATCATTCGCGCGAGCACTCCCGGGGTCACGAATTCAATGCGTGTTTCCCCGCTGCGTTGACTTTGCCCGCGCACGCTAAACCCCACGAGATTGCCGAGGCGGTCTTTGAGTAGGCTCGCGAGGCGCCGCGCGCACGAGCGTGCACTCATTCGCCGCGGAGAGCACACAATCACGCGCTCTCCGCTCGCTATGAGATCCGCGCAGGCAAGAGGGATGAGCGTTGTTTTACCACTTCCCGCACTCGCTGAAACAATAGAAACACTGCCCGGAGTGAAAGCTTGGGAAAACTCAGGGAGCAAGGCATGGACGGGAAGATCCGCTCCGCTCGCAATCGCTTCCTGAAAGGTCAACACCGCATCAGTATCGCACGACGCTTCACAGGGCGCGGATGGACATCGATAAACGATGTCTTTGGCCCGGGGCCAGCGAAACGACATCGACGCCCGAG
>USHU01000211.1 GCA_900554605.1 uncultured Actinomyces sp. | reverse complement strand
CACCCATTTGTACTATCACGCTCAAAATCTCATTCGGTATCCGCTATTCGGTTGCAAGAGCCGCCGAAGGACTGACTTTTGCCGCTCGACGTCCCGGCAGCCACGAGGCAACAAGGGAAGCAAGCACCGCCACCCCGATGACTGCCGCGATTTGGATCCACGGGATAGTGATGAAGATGGTGAGGCCTTCCAAGGGGAGCGCCAAGATTCCAACAGCCCCGAAGAAGATTCCGAGTGCGGAGCCGATGATCGCTCCGGTTACCGAAATAAAGACTGCCTCCAAGGCGAGCATGGTTTTCATTTGACGCTTGGTTAGGCCAAGAGCACGGAGCAGCCCGTTTTCCCGCGTACGTTCGGCAACGGAGAGCGAAAGAGTGTTGGCAACACCGACAAGAGCGACCAGAACCGATACTCCCAAGAGAGCAACGACGATGAGCAGCATCTGATCGATCATCTTGGAGTACATCTCGCGCTCAAGCGCTGACCCGTTGACGATTAAGGAACTATCGATCTTTGCAAGGTCCTTCTGAACGCTTGCTGCCGATACGCCGTCCTTCAGCTTGACGATCATGTCCCTCACGGGGGCTTTCGGATTGAGCTTGAGGAGGTTCGCCTCGCTAATGTCATAGGTGCCATTGAAATTCTTGGTGTATTTGCCCTTCAGGGTGAGGCATTTTCCCTCACTCGAGCACACTTTGACGTCTTTGCCATTCCAGGCTTCCATACCGACCAGGACAGTTGAGTCATCGATTTGCTCGACCTTTGAGTGGGCGACTGTCGAATAGTTCGGCTCCCCGAAAATCTGACTCTGCTCATCGGCATCGCCCTGTGCGTTACCTGCGGTCGCCTCTCCCTCGACGTTTACGGT
The DNA here is from genome assembly GCA_900554605.1 of uncultured Actinomyces sp. GTDB lineage: Bacteria > Actinomycetota > Actinomycetes > Actinomycetales > Actinomycetaceae > Pauljensenia. The sequence continues at coordinate 1,663 of USHU01000211.1, read as the reverse complement.
GCCGAAGATCGAGTGTGCGGGAACGCTTGCAGCAACGCCCTCGGTCGATGAGACGCGTGCCTGAATATCAGTGCTGAGTTCCCCAGCCGTGATCGTGCTGACGGAAAGATCGAAGGGGCGGCGCTCATTGACCTCGTTGATGAGGGAGTCTCGCATCGAAGACGCACCGACCATCATGGTGACAACTAGGGTGACGCCAATGACGATTGAGGTTCCGGTTGCGGAGGTGCGTCCGGGGTTACGGACAGCGTTCTCGCGTGCCATACGAGCGAGCATTCCCGGCCACAGGCGACCAAAGAGTTTGGTGAGAGTGGGAACAATAACCGTGCAGATTAGCAGAATACCAATGAGGCATGCCATGGACATACAGAAGGACAGGGCGAACTTCTGCGTGGCGCTACTGATCTTCAAAGCCGCAAGGAGGCATCCACCACCGACAACGGCCAGGAAAAGACCGACGACAAGGGTCAGGCGGCGCGCCGCGCGAGAAGAGGCGTCGGCCTCGTTCACGGGAGAAAGGGCAGCGATCGGTGGAACTTGGGAGACCGCGCGGGCGGGCTTGCGTCCGACGAAGACGGTCAGGAGCGTTCCGAATGCCCACACGCCGATCGCGTAGGGGATAGAGAGCGATGCGACAATCGAAAGAAAATTCTCTCCCTCGACCATATGTCCCAGGCCGAAACCGCCAACCAGTAGTCCCAAGATCACGCCGATGAACGCCGAGATCGCGCCAATAGCGTAGGTTTCACGGCGAACAAGTGAACGCACCTGCTTGACGTCCGCACCGAGTGCACGCAGGAGTGCCAACTCGCGGCGGCGTTGCTGAAGAATGACTTTAAACGTTGAGGACACAACAACCGACGCGACAAGAATGGCGATCGCCGGGAAAATCAGGGCAATGGCGGTGAGGAGAGCCCCCGATAGCTGAATCGCTTTGAGGTCCCGCTCGACTTCCGATGCCACGCTCTGGACCTTCACTCCATTGACGGTGCTGAGACTCGACTCGAGAGTTTTCACCCAGGTGTCCTGCTCGGCTGCACTCGGGTTCCCGTACTTGTCCCCGGGCAGGTTTGTTGCCACGCGGATGGTGCCGGTCGGTCCCATGCCAACCGCCGAGGTGTACCCCTCGGTGCTCACATACGAAGCTGCTGTGATATTTGACCCCGAGTCGTAGATCCCGCTGACCGTGAAATCGTGTGCGCTTTCCGTCCCTTGGGAGGTGAGCGTGAGGGTTTCGCCGACCTGCAGTCCCAGTTCATTCGCCGAAGTGGAGGGGATCGTGATTTCCGAGGCCGTGGCCGGGGCTTTCCCTTGCGTGTACTTCAGCGAGAGGAAAGGATCGGGGAGGAGGGGAGAGAGGAAGAAGGCCTCTCGCTCGTCGTGAGCCTTACCCATGAGGGGGTATTGCGTGGAGATGCCGACGGCTGTGACTCCCGGAATCTTCTCGATCTGAGAGGTCACCGAGGCAAATTGCTGGGTGACGCTTTCGGGGGTGGGTTCCTCGTCGTTATCGCGGGAGGGATTGATGGTGACAAGTGCTGTCGTGCCTCGGTAGGCCTCGCGAATGCTTCGGGTGAGGGCCGAGGTCGTCGTGTTCGTGAAGAGTAAGGTCACGATGATGAAGGCGGTGGAAATTGCAACGGCCAGGCCGGTTGAGAAATAG
>USHU01000210.1 GCA_900554605.1 uncultured Actinomyces sp. | reverse complement strand
CAGAGCAGAGTTCGCTAAAAGAACCGCTGTGCGCCCCGAGAGTGGGGAACCCGAGAAGCGGCGTTCCCCCTCTGCGTTGTTGATTGCCGAGGCCGGGCCTTGGGCTGGGAGGAAAAGAACGGCGTCGAGGTCGAGCCCTCGACCTCCTGCAGCGTGAATCATCGCCGCTGCAAGAGCCGCATCGCCTTCAGGGGCAATCACCAGGTCATAATCCCCAATGGCAAGATCATGTTCTTCCAAAAGATCGATAAGGATATGCCCGCAAACGGCCGCTCCCTGAGCACTCAAAGTGAGCTCGTTGAGACGAGCCAAAGGATTGGGTGACTCAAGAAGGGGAACGGCAAGGGTGCGAAGGGTCAGAAGATGCGGGTCGTGTGTCGTCATATCAGCACTATCAGTTGGACGAAGGATTGACGTAGCGGATCAGATCGCCGATGCCGTTGTAAATCCGATAGGGGCGGAAGGGGAAATTAGAAACCTGCTCGGCACTGGTCGAACCAGAAAGAACGAGGAAGGTCCTCATGCCTGCCTCAACGCCCGCGCGGACATCCGTATCCATACGATCGCCGACCATTGCGGCATTCTCAGAGTGAACACCGATCTTGTTCAGGCCCGCACGAATCATCACAGGATTCGGCTTTCCTACGAAGTAGGGGGCCTTGCCGGTTGCGGCTTGGATCATCGCGGCAACTGATCCCGCTGCCGGAAGAGTGCCCTCATCTGAAGGACCAGAAACATCCGGGTTCGTTGCGATGAACTTCGCACCGCGCTCGATCAGTCGGATTGCAGTCGTCAGAGCGTAGAAGTCATAGACGCGGGTTTCGCCGAGGACCACGAATTCAGGATCCTGATCGGTCATGATGTATCCGGCTGAGTGGATCGCCGTCGTCAGGCCAGCTTCGCCAATCACGTAGGCGGAAGAATTGGGGGACTGCTGGGATAGGAACGCTGCGGTCGCATTCGCCGACGTCCAGATGTGTTCTTCTGGAACATTGAGGCCCGAATTCGCCAAGCGCGCAGATAGGTCGCGGTTTGTGAAGATCGAGTTATTCGTCAGGACCAGGAAAGGAATGCCATTCTCTTCCAAAGCGGAGATGAAATCCTGGGCTCCGGGAAGGGCGCGGTTTTCCTTAACCAGAACGCCATCCATATCCGAAAGCCAGGCGCTAATTGGGGGCATATCCGACAGTGCAGTGGAAAGAGAATTCGTCATGCCTCTAATCTATCTGTTTGCGAGCTCGTTCGGTAGGAAGAAGGCGACCATGGAAGAAAACTCTCAGCCAGAAGTTGGCGTTGGGCCCTGGCCGGGAGGACCAGAAAACTGGCCATCGGAAGAGGTCTACGATCCGCAGCTCTTAGGCGAGGGCGATCGGCGCAATGTCGAGGACCGCTACCGCTATTGGAGAATGGAAGCGATCATCGCTGACATCGCCGACCATGCTCTTCCTTTTGAAATCGCAATCGAAAACCTCGGTCACGACTTCAATATCGGCTCAATCGTGCGAAGCGCGAATGCGCTGGGAGTAAGCCGCGTCCACATCGTCGGCCGGCGCAGGTGGAACCGGCGCGGAGCTATGGTGACCGACCGCTACTTGGAAGTCATCCACCACGCTGAAGTCAGCGAATTTGTTTCTTCACTGCGCGAGCGAGGAATCATCCCAGTTGGAATCGACAATGTTCCCGGCTCTATTCCCCTTGAAGGGCATGCTCTTCCCAAACGGGCGTGCCTGGTCTTCGGTGAAGAATCAAGCGGTTTGAGCGAAGAAATACGCCGGGAATGCAACGAAATCCTCCACATTACGCAGCGCGGCTCAACGCGTTCAATGAATGTCGGCCACGCCGCAGCAATCGCAATGTGGGCGTGGGTGATTCAGCACTCCTAGGCCCGCGCCAAGGCCTCGGCGGGGAAGTCTTGCACCCGGTCGGTGAAGATCCCCGTAACGCCCCATTGCGCAGCTTTCCGCGCATCCTCGAGGGTATTCACGGTCCAGACGTTGACCTCAAAGCCGGCGTCGAGCATCTCGTGGACGTCGGCCTCGGTCAGGTCTTGCCCGCAGGGGTGGATCGCAGTGCACTCAATCTGCGAGGCCTCGCGCCAGCTTCCTGCGCGCACTTCCGCTGGGGTGCACAGCCAGGCGAGCGAAACTTCGGGCATAGCCTCGCGCACCGCGCGAAGCAGGTCGTGGTCGAATGAAGAAATAAGGATCTTGTCCTTGTTCACAAAAGAGCGCAGGGCTACTTCGACATTCTCGATGAGAGTATCGCGGCGTCTGCCTGCCGCTCGAGGCTTGAGCTCGAAATTGAAGCCGGTCTGGGTTGAGTTGGCAGAGGAGACAACATCGGCTAGCTCGGGGATGCGCTCAAAACGGTAGGTTGGCGAGAACCATGCGCCCGCGTCGAGCCTGCGCAGCTCACCGTATCCCCATGAATCCCAGGAACCCGAGGAATTTGTCGTGCGGTCGACAGTGTCATCGTGAATGATGAGCAGCGTCCCATCCGCCATGACACCCACATCGCACTCACACCAGCGGGC
>USHU01000209.1 GCA_900554605.1 uncultured Actinomyces sp. | reverse complement strand
AATGCCATCGAGTGCGAAATCAATCTGTGCAACCCAGCCGGAAATAACCTGGCCAAGAGTAATGGGGGTTGCGTCCTGGAGGTGGGTGCGGCCCACCATGACGACATCCGCGTATTCCTTGGACTTTGCATCCAAAGTATTGCGCAGCTGCTCAACGCGCGGATACATCGCCTGGAGTTCCTGGACCACAGCAATGTGCATTGCAGTGGGGAAGGTGTCATTCGAGGACTGACCGCGGTTCACATGGTCATTGGGGTGAACAGGAGTCTTGGAACCCATGACGCCACCGGCAAGTTCGATTGCGCGGTTGGAGATGACCTCGTTCGCGTTCATGTTCGACTGCGTGCCGGATCCGGTCTGGAAGACGACCAGCGGGAAGTGATCATCGAGCTTGCCCTCGATGACCTCGTCGGCGGCGCGAGCAATCAGGTCTGCGATGTCCTGCGGGAGCTCGCCGAGTTCGGCGTTTGCAAGCGCAGCAGCCTTCTTCAAAGTGCCAAGTGCGCGAACCATGGGGCGTCCCCACACGAAAGTGTTACGACCGATGTCGAAGTTGTGGAGCGAACGCTCTGTTTGTGCGCCCCAGTAACGATCGACAGCAACCTCAACGGTGCCCATGGAATCGGATTCGGTACGAGTATTTTCTGCCACGAGTGCCTCCTTCACATCTGTGACCAGGAATGTACGTCTTAAGCCTACTCGGAGAGTGCTAATTTTCAGGGGTCACTCGTCCTAGCCTTAGACAGAAAATAGAAAACGCAAGAGCGTGAGAGTGCAGTCGCGCGTAGGGTGGAAGAGTGAATCCAATCAAGAAGACGATCTTGCTGACGCAAGCCCTGTGGGCAAAGCATACCGTCCGCCTCGCCCCTGAACCACCCGGACGGCGCAGCGGGGTAGTCCTTCCTTCTTCACCCATTGCCGAGGCCGCAGCCGAGCCCCTACGTCTGGTGGCCGTGGGCGATTCCTTAGTCGCCGGCAGTGGCGTTGACAATCAAAGTGATGCACTTACTCCGCGGATTGCGCAAAAAATCTGTCGGGAGCTAGGAATTGACTATGCCGATGTGGCACACGCTGAACTTGTCCCAGATTTTTGGGCGAGTGATGGTTTCCATCCCGGTGCTCCCGGCTACGAACAAGCTTCGGGATTGGTTGTTAACGCGATGAGTTTTCTCCCATCTTTGACTGCTACGATCCACTAGAACGCGACGCGCTCTGTTGATCGTCAAGGAGTGTTAGGTGGAACAAACAGTCATGACCCGCACTGAGCGTCGCAGGGCGCGCGCTGCGATCTTTGCGCTTTTCTTCACTAATGGCGCGCTCTTGGGCAGTCTTGTTTTACGCTTCCCTGAAATTAAAGATGCCTTCGGTCTTTCCTCCAGTGTCTATGGTGCAACCATCGCACTGTCATCCCTGGGAGGAATTCTCGCCGGTCCCTTCGCTGCGCGAGCTGTTCGCCGCTTGACCTCGCGCGTGGTCGCCTCGGTCATGACCATCGGGATCGGTCTTGCGGTTCTCTTAATTGGCCTCACCTCAACGCTTCGCGCCCATGCAGGTGTCTCGCCAACTGTTGCCACAATTCTCTACGTCATTCTTGCCTCAAGTTTCCTCCTCAATGGCTGCAGCGATTCAATTGTTGATGTTGCACAGAACATGCAGGGATTTCGTCTCCAGCGCCTCTACGGTCGGCCAATCATTAATGCTTTCCACGGGATGTGGTCTGTCGGAGCTGCGGTTGGTGGTCTCTTTGGCGTCTTGACCACTACTTTTCACATTTCTCTTCTGATCCACAGCCTCGTTGCCTCATGCATCTGCATCGTACTTGGGTTCGCGGTGATGCCCTTCACTATCCGCGGTGCAGACCCACAAGACAACAACGAAGACGAGGCCGATGATTCCTCCCGAGTGCGGACAGTTTCTTGGCATCCGGTTCTTGTCCTTGCTCTGCTCGTCATCTTGTGTATTTCAGGCATGCTGATTGAAGACGCCGCCTCCTCGTGGGCGACGCTCTTCATGCGAGACTATGCCCATGCCGGCGCAGGACTCGCTGGTTCGGGCTATGTCGTTCTCTTAACAACGCATGCGTGTGGTCGTTTTATCGCTGATTCGTTTGTTCATCGTTATGGCCCCCGTGCCGTCATTTGTGGGGGAGGAGCCCTCATTTTGATCGGAATGGGAAGTGCTCTCGCCATCGGCACATTCCCCGCGCTTCTCGTTGGTTTCGCCACCGCAGGACTGGGATGCGCGGCCTCGGTACCTATGGCTTACAACGCAGCCCACGATATTCGCGGGATGAACCCCGCCACGGGACTGACGATCGTCTCCTGGCTGGGGCGCCTCGCCTTCCTTGCGGCACCCCCGCTTGTCGGCCTCGTCGTCCAGCAAACCTCGTTGCTTTCGGCGATGATCGTCATCCCACTCGCGGGCGCGGGGCTGGTCCTAACCTCAACTGTGCTTGCCCGCAGGGGCGCTAACGTGCAAGAGTGACGACATGGACTTCTTAGGAATCAGTGGACCCGAAGCGATCATCATCGCTGTGGTGATCCTTG
>USHU01000208.1 GCA_900554605.1 uncultured Actinomyces sp. | reverse complement strand
CCCCGCCCCTCCCCACCCCGCCCCATCTCCTGGGTTTAGCTCGTCGACTCCTAACATATGAGCGTTCATAGGCCCGGAGTCAGTGAGCTAAACCAGGAATGGCGGAGCTAAAGCCGGAGGTAGAGCAGGAAACCAGGAAAGAGGGAGCTAAAGCCCTTACTTGCGTCCGCCTCGCGCGGCGTACTTCTCGACGTGACGCTCAAGCGCCGCGCGAACGAGGCCCGCGAATAGCGGGTGAGCCTTCGTCGGACGCGACTTGAACTCGGGGTGCGCCTGAGTTGCTACATAGTAGGGGTGCATGGAGCGATCCAGCTCGACAAACTCGACCAGGTTCCCATCGGGGGAAGTACCCGAGATGTGCAGGCCAACCGATTCCAGCTGATCGCGGTAGTCGTTGTTGACCTCGAAACGGTGACGGTGGCGCTCCGAAACCTGGGTCTTGCCATAGGCCTCGGCGACAACAGAACCCTCTTGAAGGACCGCGGGGTAGGCGCCCAGTCGCATGGTCCCACCCAGATCACCATCGCCCTCAACAATGTCGACCTGGGAGTCCATCGTGTGAACGACCGGATCCGGCGTCTCGGGATCCATCTCGGTCGACGAGGCCCCCGTCAACCCCAACAGATCACGCGCGGCCTCGATGACCATACATTGCAAGCCCAAGCACAGGCCAAGGGTCGGGATCTTATGCTCGCGCGCCCACCGCAGCGCACCCAGCTTGCCTTCAATGCCTCGGATGCCGAAACCACCGGGGACGATGATCGCGTCCACACCTTCCAGTGCCTTCTGCGCACCCTCGGGAGTCTCGCAGGTGTCAGAGGCAACCCAACGCAGGTCCACGCGCGCATTATTCGCAAAACCACCGTGCTTGACGGCCTCGGAAACCGAAAGGTAGGCGTCGTGCAGGTTGATGTACTTCCCGACCAGCGCAACCTCGACGCGGTACTTCGGGGACTCAACGCGCTCAAGGAGCTCGTTCCACTCGCTCCAATCCACATCGCGGAAAGCCAAGCCCAGTCGCTGGACCAGGAATGCATCCAAGCCCTCGCGGTGCAGTGTCGGGGGGACCTCATAGATCGAGGCCGCATCCTTACATTCGATGACAGCATCACGGTCAACATCGCACATGAGTGCAACCTTGCCCTTGATTCCCTCGGGAAGCGGGCGGTCCGTACGCAGCACCAAGGCATCGGGCTGGATACCGATCGAACGCAGGGTCGCAACCGAGTGCTGGGTCGGTTTGGTCTTGAGTTCACCAGCCGCAGGCAGGAAAGGAATCAGCGCAACGTGAACGAATGCGACATTGTCGCGACCCAGGTCGGCGCGCACCTGACGTGCGGCCTCCAAGAAGGGCTGGGACTCGATATCGCCCACGGTTCCGCCAATCTCCGTGATGATGACATCGGGGGCGTTTCCCTCGGCGTCGGGGATGGCCTGCGCGCGCATGACGCGCTTGATCTCATCCGTGATGTGGGGAATGACCTGGACGGTGTCGCCCAGGTATTCGCCGCGGCGTTCCTTTGCAATAACAGTGGAGTACACCTGACCGGTCGTCGCATTCGCCGCGCCGGAGAGGTTCACGTCCAAGAAGCGCTCGTAGTGGCCGATATCCAGGTCGGTTTCCGCGCCGTCTTCCGTGACGAAAACCTCACCGTGTTGGAAGGGATTCATCGTCCCGGGATCGACATTGATGTAGGGATCGAGCTTTTGCATGGCAACGCTCAGACCGCGTGAACGCAGCAGGCGCCCCAGCGACGAGGCCGTCAAACCCTTACCTAAAGAAGAAACCACACCTCCGGTGACAAAGATGTGGCGAGTGATGTTTTCCTGTGCGTCTTGTCGACGTCCATAGCTGTTTACCATGGAATCTCAGTTTACAACCACCCATTCTCAGTCGCGACCTTGAGCGCTTCGGCGCGCGTGTGCGCGTGGGTCTTATCCATCGCCGAGCTCACGTAGTTGCGTACCGTCCCCGCCGACAGCATGAGCTCCGAGGCCACGTCCTCCACGGTCCCGCCACTTTCGAAAGCGCGCAGTACCTCGACTTCGCGGGCGCTGAGCGGGCTTTGGCCTTTCGTGAGCGCATCGACCGCGAGTGCGGGGTCGACGACGCGAAGTCCCTGTGAGGTTCGACTAATTGCATCGAGCAGTTGAGCAGCGGGAGCGTCCTTGACAACGAAGCCCAATGCGCCGGCGTCGAGTGCGCGCTGGACGTAGCCGGGGCGCCCGAAGGTTGTCACCATGAGTACGCGCGCGGCCGATCCTCGTTCTTTCAGTGCAGTGGCAGTACTGATCCCATCCATGACGGGCATTTCCACGTCCATGATCACGACCAGCGGGACCTCGCTGCCCGGATGTGCGCTCGTGTGGGCCTCGATTGCAGCCAAGGCCTCGTGCCCATTACCCGCCTGAGCGACAACTTCCATGTCGTCCTCGAGGTCAATGAGCGCACTAAGCGCACCACGGATCAGGGCCTGATCATCGGCCACAATCACGTGAATCATTGGCATTCCTTTTGCGCGCTAGTACTTGACCAGCCAATTCTATC
>USHU01000207.1 GCA_900554605.1 uncultured Actinomyces sp. | reverse complement strand
CGAAGGAAGCGATCGTGTTTTCGGGCGCGAGCGTGGGCGCCCCGCGGTGGGCGAAAATCTTTGGGAATTCAGTCATTATTTCTCCTTCGCTGCGCAATTCTAGAAATAGTCATCGACGGGGATCAGCCCGACTCCGGGCACGAATTGCATCTTCGGGCGGTCTGTGGGAGTTACCGTTTCGTCGGCTTTCCCGTGCATTCCGTCGATTCCAGCGCGCTCTTCTTGGCGAGAAAAATCTTCCGCCGTAGTGAGCGTTTCCATGTCCGAGGCCACGCCGGCATCCGGGGTTGTCATGAGTGCCGGGTCGAGGAGCATCGCTTCGTCGCGCTTGGTGGGAAGGATGCTCTCCACATAGGACTGGATGGCTTCATCCTGGGGAACGTCGTGCCCAGCATCTTGGGCAAGGTACCAGCGGTGCTCGAGGAATTCGTGGAAGATCTGGGCAGGTTCTAGCTTGGCTGCGAGCTCGGCGGGAACGGCAGTGATGACGGGTTCGAAAACTTCGTTCATCCATTCATGTGCAACGATTTCGAGAGGCATTCGGGTTTTACCCGTCATGGCACGGTAGGTCTCAATATCGTTGAGCATACGTTGGGCCTGATTCTCGCCGACGTCCATGCCCGTCAATCGCATGAGTTTGCGGTGATGGTGGCCGGCATCAACGACCTTTGGAGTGATGATCATGTGAGTGCCATCAAGATCCGAGGACATCTGAAGTTCTCCGACTTCGAAGCCCAGGTCATTGAGGCGGCGGATGCGCTGAGCGACTCTCCACTTCTGGTTCGCTTCAATAACTTCGGGTCCGGTGAGTTCGTTCCACAGCTCCAAGTAGCGCGAGCGAATCCGGTCGCCGACCTCGATGGGATCTTCGTCGCCGGGGAAGAAAGATCCTGCTTGAAGGTCCATCAACTCGCCGATGATATTCGTCCGTGCCAGATCAACGTCGTAGAGGCGCTGGCCTTCGGTGAGAGAGGGGTGAATTTCGCCAGTTTCTGCGTCAACGAGGTACGCGGAGAAGGCGCCGGCGTCGCGACGGAAAAGCGTGTTTGAAAGAGAAACATCGCCCCAGTAGAAGCCCAGAAGATGAAGACGAACCAGGAGAACTGCGAGGGCGTCAATCAAGCGCCCGGCGGTTTCGGGTGTCATGTGTTGGCTAAAAACCGCGCGGTAGGGCAAAGAGAATTGAAGGTGTTCGGTGACCAGTACGGCTGCGAGTTCTTCGCCAAAGGCGTCGCGTCGCCCGGTGATGACCGCAGTGGGAAGGACCGAAGGAGCCCCAAGGCGCGAGAGGTTACGAAGGAGCTCATATTCGCGGTATGCGACGCTTTCGCCGATTTCCTTGACCGCGATGACCCTGTCGGAGAGGTTGACGAAACGGACGACGTGGCGAGAGATGCCGCGAGGAAGAGCGGCGAGGATCTCTGTTGGCCACTCTTCAAGGGGGATATCCCAAGGTAAATCTAACAGCGCGGGGTCAACCGTCGCTGCTGTGATCTCAAGCGTTGAGGGAATGGGCATAGCTCTATTCTCGCATTCATTGAGCAAAGTGGCACGGGGCCCGCAACCGAGTATGGTTGCGGACCCCGTGGCTTAGCCCTGAGTAGCGTCTAGACGCCGAGTAGGTTACTCGGGCAGGCGCTCACCGGTGGACGCAGAGAAGTTGTGCTGCTGTCCTTCCTTAATGCGGGTGTGGATCACGCCGCCAGGCTTGGGAGCGGTGCGCGGAGGAACGCGGACGATGAGCTGCTCGCCCTTGCCTTCGCTGCCAGAACCCAGACCGTGGCCGGAATCTGCACCTGCCAGGTGGCCGTAGATGTAGGCATCCGAACCCAGTTCCTCAACGAATTCAACTTCGATCGGAATGGTGTTTTCGGTTTCTGCAGAAACGACCTCGAGGCCCTCGGGACGGAAGCCGATGGTAATCATGCCTTCGTCTTCGGGGACCATGGCATCCAGCGTTGCCTGCGAGAGCGGAACCTCTGCGGTGCCGAGCTTTGCGACATTGCCTTCAACCTTGAACTTGCCGAGGTTCATGGCGGGGGAGCCGATGAAGCCTGCGACGAATTCGTTGGCGGGGCGTTCGTACATTTCCTGCGGGGTGCCGACCTGCTGGAGGAGACCGCCTGCGAGAACCGCGATGCGGTCGCCCATCGTCAGAGCCTCGGTCTGGTCGTGGGTCACGTAGACCGTGGTGACACCGAGTTCGCGCTGCAGCGAGGCGATCTGCGTACGAGTCTGGACACGGAGCTTGGCGTCCAAGTTGGACAGAGGCTCATCCATGAGGAAGACCTGAGGCTTGCGGACGATTGCGCGGCCCATAGCAACACGCTGACGCTGACCACCGGAGAGAGCCTTGGGCTTGCGGTCCAGGTAGGGCTCCAAGTCAAGGATGCGTGCGGCTTCTTCAACGCGCTTGTTAATTTCATCCTTGGGAGTGCCTGCGATCTTGAGTGCGAAGCCCATGTTCTCGCGCACGGTCATATGCGGGTAGAGGGCGTAGTTCTGGAAGACCATCGCGATGTCGCGGTTCTTCGGGGGAACATCCGTGAC
>USHU01000206.1 GCA_900554605.1 uncultured Actinomyces sp. | reverse complement strand
ATGCGCTGAGCAAGAGCCGTGTTTCTCAAAGTGCCTTCGGCGACCTTCTGATTGATGTTCGCTGCGTCCTGGCCAACATAGACCTCGTAGGCCTTCGGCCGGCCATTAGCTTGCCCCGCGCGTCCTGCGATCGACAGGCCGCCTATACTCACCGGCTGCGCGCCAGTGGGATCGCTTCCTTCGAAGAGTGCGAGATCAATCGTGCTGGGGTGATCAGTGAGGTTGACCCAATCCTTGTCGTAGAAGGTCGTCAGGTCCTTGTCGAACATGTTCGAGGCCGGGTTCTCTTCGTAGGCAGCCGGTGCGCTGACCAGCTGGAGGGCTCCCGTGTAGTCCTTGAGCGTCAGAGTCGGCGTGGGTTCAGGGGCGGGAGTGTCGCCACCCTCGGTAGCATTTCCACACAGGACGCGGGCATTGCCCCAGTTCGCGTGGTCGTTACCATTGCCATTGCCACCGTCTCCAACGATCAAACGGATGTACTTCATCCCTCGAACATTGCCCGAGATGTCCCTCGGTTCGCTTCCTCCCCTGATCACCGAAGTTTCTGGAACGACGTCGGACCAGTTGGAACCGTCAGTGCTACCGATGACGTGGAAGGTCACTGAGCCACTCCACTGTCCATCCTGCACGCCAACGGTTGCCTTGAAGGTTGTGCACTTTCCTTCCAGTTCGAAACCGAGGTCACTGGGAGCATGCGCGCCCAGCCCCTTGGCATAGGGCTGATCATTCATCGAGATCGGATCACCGTCTCCTGCTTGATCTTCACCGACCTCGCTATCACGTTCGATTGGTCCCCAGCCGTTGGAGTTCCACGTCGATGAGAAGGGGATGTCAGAGAGGTAGTTCACGGCATTGGACCTGATGGATCCCAGAGCTGTCACACTCGTTGTGCCCACAGCGGTACGGTCCTCATCACCGATCCGGTAGTGGGCCTGGTGCGTCAAGGTGACGGCATTGCCACCGGCCCCTTCGGGAATGTTCACCGTCCACGTGGTGGTGAAGGTTTCTCCCTTGGCAAGAGTCTCGGCAGTCGTGGGCGAAGTCGCCTGTGCACTCCACCCAGCCGGGAGGCTCAATTCGCTGCGGACATTGGTGACATCCGCGGACTCATTATTCACCAAGGTTGTTGTCACCTGGACGGTCTTGCCTTCGATCGCGCTTCCCTGGGTTGCGATGCTTGCAGCAGCGCAGGCGGGGACGTCGGCGGTTGTTCCAAGATCTTCGACTCGGAAGTTATCGATCGAGAAATCGTTTCCTGACTTTCCTCCCTGGACGTTGTAGAGGCCAACCCAGTAGGAGCCGCAAGCACCAACATTGAGTTCTTCAACGAAGTGCGAGGGCCTCTCCGTTTGGGGAAGGAGCGTCGAATCGAGATAGTTCGCACTGACTCCGTCAGCTCCCGCAGAATCGTATGCGGTGACCCAGTAGTATGAACCGCTCACGGCGTTGTCGTAATCGTAGGAAATACGGTAGCGGTGTCCCGCCTGCAGATTCACGGTCTGCGGAACAGTCCGGTAGACAAGACCGCCGTTTTCTTCATGGCTCTTCAGCGACCAGTGTCCCGCGATCGCATCATCCGTCGTCTTCCGCGAACGATCGGGAAGAACTCCGCCTCGTTGAGTGTAGGGAGCGTTCAGCGAGGCCAGAGCTGTGCGCGGGTCCGTGATATTACCGGCGTCGCCCTTGACGAAGGGGCCCCAGCCTTCCGCAATATTCTCGAAGTCCTCAAATACTGTCGTCACAGGCTTGTCTCGGGTAGCCCCCAAGTCCCCATTTCGCTGCTGCGATCCGGCGCTTGTCACGCCATCTCCCGAGGCGGAAATAGTGACCTTGCGCGTCTTTCCATTGTTGATTTGGAGCCACGCGCTGCCCTGGTAGGTTCCCGCGTTGAGGGTCATCTCTTGGGATAGAGAGGCCTTGCCTGCACCCAGCTGTGCGACAGGATCACCGTGGGGATCCTTCACGACGCTGACTGAACCAGCCGTTGTGTAGCCACTCAAGCTTCCCGAGTTAAATCCGGGATCAGCGAAGACGGTTCCTGCACCCCATGCGGGGGTTGAGACGGCTGCAGGAACGTTTTCTGGAACCAGCACGAAGGCCGTGTGGTCGCGATCGCCTTCAGCCACTCCGTCATAGACCGAGGCCGGGATAGTGATCTTTCCGCCGGAGACTGCCACATCAGTGACCTTCACGCGTCCTTGATCGGTGAGTCGGTACAGAGCCAGAGACCCAACACCTTGGTACGACTTGGTGAGAGTCCACTCCGTCGCAGTTCCAGCGGGGTTGTAGTAGTACAGGCGATCTGCCCCGGCAGAAGTTCCGTTGTCCTTCCACGGCAAGAGGTAGCTATCGCCTCGAAGGACTGTTGCCCCGTCGTAAACAAATTCACGCGAGGAAGACATGTCTGCCTGGATCGTTCCGACAACGTAACTTGCCTCTGTTTGAGCAGTGACAGCCGTCGACCCCGAAGCTACCGTCCCATTAGCGAATGTGTAGGTGTGCTTCGTCTTTCCGTCCCCTGCATCCGCGGTGTCGTAGCGCATGATGCGAGAG
>USHU01000205.1 GCA_900554605.1 uncultured Actinomyces sp. | reverse complement strand
CGCGGGCCTCGTCCAATTCGGGAATACCCGCGGCGATGGTCACGGCATCGATGGGGGCACCCGCACGGCGAGCCTTGGGGACAATTCGGTTGACGCCGAATTGCAGGTTCCACATGAAGCGGTCAAAGAACATCGTGTTGAAACCGGCACTGCGACCGGGCTCGAGAAGCTTTTGAAGCTCCAAGCGGTGCTCGGTGAAGACTTCTTCGGAATACTGTCCGCCATTTCCGCCCAGTGTCCAGCGTTTGCTGCCGCTGCGACGATCCGAGGACCAACGGTCGTCGGGGTCATACCGGGAAGAACGATGGGGGAACGGCCCGGCAGGCGCGTGAAGGCGGTCGAGACGACGTGGCGGCCATCGGGAAGGGCAACAACCTTGGGAGCAAACTGCGACCAGTCGGCTTCCGGCTCATAGTGCGATCCGGTCTCATCGAGTTCGGTGCGACGGGCATTCGTTGATGCGTCCACAATCTGAGCGCCAGTTCCATCCAGGAGATCCTGGCTCAGGCGCGTAAGCATATTCGAGGGGCCAAGATCGATGAAGACCTTGACGCCTTCCGACACGGCAGAGGCAACAGCTGCCGACCAGTCATCGCGCTCAACAAGGATTGCACGAGCAACGCGCTCGGCCTCGGCGTCGTCGATGCTGTGGCCAGCCTCGGCAAGGGTCCGTGTCCACGCAGCAACCTGCGCGACGGCCTCTTCGAGCATGTCAGAGTGGAAGGGAGCTGCAACGGGGAGGAATTCGAAAATAGCCTCGAGGGGAGTACCGCCCTTGAGGTGTTCTTCCAATGCGCGGTTTTCGGCGGCAACGCGAGACTCAAGCGCGTGACGGAAAGCCTGAAGGTCATCGGGGCGGCCCGAAAGAACGACGGAGCGCGGGCCGTTGACGACGGCAAGGGAGAGCGACTGGGCGTCCAAGGCCTCGGAAATCATCGAGCAGGGGAGCCCGCGTACGGACAGCATCGGGGTCGCATCCCCAAGCTTCGTCGCGCCGAGGCGAACGCTCAGCGACTGCGCAGCGGTGCCGATGAGGATAGCGAGGGCAAGAACGTGGGTGACGCGCTGGTCATCGCGGGCGATCCATGCGCGCGCAACCTCGGCACCCAAGATGCCCTGGGAGTGACCCAAGAGCACGGGAGAACTCGTGTGAATGTCGAGCTGGGTCGCGTCGAGATCGGCAAGAGCCCCAAGCTGAGCGAAAGTAATTCCGGGAACTGACACCGAAGGAGAGGTATCAGAGGGAAGATCGGAGGTATCGCCGTTCATCAAGCCATTGAGACGCTCCAAGGAACCGGGGGCGCTGGTGAGCAGATCCGCCGCGATAGGAGCGAGAAGCTCACGCACCTGCGCGTAGTAGGTGCGCAGCATCTGCGCGTGAGGCGGGAAGGACAAAGAGGACGTCAGAGCAGGGCGCCACGAGGACCCCTGTCCCGCAAAAGTCAATGCATAGGGAGTGGGGATTTCGGTAAAAAATGCAGTCATGATTGATCTACTTTCCTCATCACATAGGGGCGTTGTCGTGGACACGAGGGGTGGTGACCGTACGGTCTTTCAAGTGGAGAACTGCCAGTGAGCGGCAGATATATTCGCGGGTCATGGAGGGCTCGATAAGGGCATCGAGTTCGCCATTTTTCAGTGAGAGATTCGGGTTCATCGATTGGCGTTCGTACATTTCCTGGTAGTGCGCGCGCTGCTCAGCAACGTTGCGTCCTTCCTTGCCTGCGGCGGCCAGCTGGCGGCGGAAGACAATGTCCACCGCGCCTTCAGAACCCATGACGGCAATTTGGGATGCGGGCCACGAGAAGTTCATATCTGCGCCCAGCGACTTTGACCCCATGACGATGTAGGCGCCGCCAAAAGCCTTTCGAATAATGACGGTGATCATGGGAACCGTGGCCGTTGCGTAGGCGGTAATAAGCTTGGCGCCACGGCGGATGATTCCCGCGCGTTCCTGTTCGGAACCGGGGCGATATCCGGGAACATCGACCAAGGTGATGATCGGAATCCCGAAGGCATCAAGGAATTGGACGAAACGTGCCGCCTTCTCCGAGGCGTTCACGTCTAGGGTTCCCGCGTCCACGCTGGGTTGATTCGCGACGATTCCCACGGGACGGCCTTCGAAGCAGGCAAAACCGACGACGATCGACGGAGAGAAGAGCGGCTGGACCTCAAGGAATTCACCGTGGTCCACAAGGGCCTCGATGACTTCGACCATGTCGTAGTCCTGCTTGGGGGATTCAGGAACCAAAGAGGCGACCTCGCGGGCGCGAGTCTCGGTCCCGTCGTCTTCGAAGAGATAGCGCGGGGGCTTCTTATCGCAGTTTTGGGGAAGGTAAGACAGAAGAGTGCGCGCGTATTCGAGGGCTTCTTCCTCGTCCTCAGCCAGGAAGTGGGCAACACCCGAAACTGAATTGTGCAGGTCGCCGCCGCCCAGGTCCTCCGAGGAAATCTCCTCGCCGGTCGCCGCGTTCACAACAGAGGGGCCGGTAACGAACATGTACGAGGAGTTCTTCGTCATGATGATGAAGTCCGTCAGTGCGGGCCCGTAGACCGCGCCTCCCGCACAGGGACCGAGGATCACCGAAATCTGCGGGACGACTC
>USHU01000204.1 GCA_900554605.1 uncultured Actinomyces sp. | reverse complement strand
TATCAGCAGCCCGGAAGTGAAAGCGTTCTGCACCGAGCAGGCCGACGACCTGGGCATCAATTGCATTTTCCGTGTAACCAACGAAGGTCGAGCCGCCACCGAGCTCCTTTTCGATGTCGTGGAAAATACGAACGTCAGTGTGGCCAGTCTTCTTCGCACGAGCATCAGCACGTGCGCGTTCCTTCTGTTCCTCCATAAGCGCACGGAAAGCAGCCTCGTCAACATGGACTCCCTGTTCGGCTGCCATTTCAAGGGTCAGATCGATGGGGAAACCGTAGGTATCGTGAAGCGAGAATGCGGACGCACCCGAGATCATCGGCGTACCAGGAGCGGACTTCGCTTCTTCAACAGCCACGTCCAAAATGGTCGTTCCAGCACTCAGAGTGCGACGGAACGCTTCTTCTTCGGCGTAGGCGACCTCGGAAATCGTGCTCCAGTTTGTTTCCAGTTCGGGGTACGAGGCCTTCATTGCATCCTTGGATGCGGTGAGCAAAATCGGCATAGTTGCCGTATCAACACCCAGCAGACGCATGGAACGCACGGCGCGACGGATCAGGCGACGCAGAACATATCCGCGACCATCATTACCGGGGCGCACGCCGTCACCAATGAGCATGAGAGACGAACGAACATGGTCGGCGACCACGCGCAGGCGCACGTCATCGTCGTATGCTGCTCCTGCTTCGGGGCCAGCTGCACCGAGCCCATAGCGTTTACCGCTCATTTCTTCAGCGGCCGCAATTACCGGGTAAACTTCGTCGATCTCGTACATATTTGGCTTGTCCTGCATGACGAATGCAAGACGTTCCAAACCAGCACCGGTATCGATAGCTTTCTGATCAAGTTCACCGAGCAGCGGGTAGTCCTTGCCAGCGCCTTCGCCGCGCATGTACTGGTCGAAGACCAAGTTCCACAACTCAAGATAGCGATCTCCACCCGGATCAACGTTGCCACCCACGGCCTCGGGGCCGTAGGAAGGACCACGATCGTAGTGCCATTCGCAACAGGGACCGGCGGGACCGGGCTGGCCGGTATCCCAGAAGTTCTCTTCGCGAGGAAGACGAACAATATGGCGAGGATCCATACCGATCTGCTTCGTCAGGACGTTGAAAGCTTCTTCGTCCTTTTCCCAGATCGTCACCCACATGCGCTCGCCATCGAGGCCGTACTTGCCTTCAGACTGGTCACCCGTGAGCAGATCCCATGCGAAATTGATCGCGCCTTCCTTGAAGTAATCACCGAAAGAGAAGTTACCGTTCATCTGGAAGAAGGTACCGTGGCGAGTGGTGCGTCCAACGTTATCGATGTCATTGGTACGAATGCACTTTTGAACAGATGCTGCCCGGGGCCATGGCGCGGGTTCAACCCCGATGATGTAGGGAATAAAAGGAACCATTCCCGCGATCGTGAAGAGAATCGAGGGTTCAGGAGAAACAAGAGACACCGACGGGCGAATCTCATGGCCTTGGGATGCAAAGTAGTCAAGCCAACGTTGACGAATTTCAGAAGTGCGCATAGTACCCCATAGTAGTGGACAACAATCAGAATCGTGTATTGGTCATTCGCGCGTACTAAATAAAGCAAAGCCCCGGGGCGCTGCCTCGGGGCTTTGCATAAACGCAATCAGCGCGAGTAGTGTTCGACGACCATCTGCACATCGCAGGTGACGGGAACCTCTGCACGCTTCGGGCGACGCACGAGCGTTGCCTTCAAGCGAGAGAGCTCAACGTCCAGGTAATCGGGGGTTGCAGGAAGCGCATCGCGATGGACGCCCTCGGCTGCAATCTCGAAGGGGACGGTGGTCTGAGACTTGGGCTTGACCTGAATGGTCTGTCCGGGCTTCACGCGGAAAGAAGGACGATCGACGATCTTGCCGTCAACCATGATGTGACGGTGAACGACGAACTGACGAGCCTGCTGGATGGTGCGAGCAAAGCCTGCGCGCAGAACCAGGGCATCAAGACGCATTTCCAGGAGCTCAACCAGGTTTTCACCGGTCAGACCTGCGCTGCGGCGTGCTTCTTCGAAGACGTGACGCATCTGCGCTTCGCGGATGCCGTACTGTGCACGAAGACGCTGCTTTTCCTTCAGACGAACCGCGTAGTCAGATTCTTGACGGCGACGGCTACGGCCGTGTTCACCGGGGCCGTAAGGACGCTTCTCGAAGTAGCGAACTGCCTTCGGGGTGAGTGCGAAGCCAAGGGCGCGGGATTCGCGCACCTGCTTGCGTGAACGATTGTGAGCCATTAAATGACCTTTCCTGTCTCTGATGTCGCACCCGCGATGCGGATGCGGGGTCAACTCCAGGCATGATGCCGTCGGCTAAGACCCCAGGTATACGTTGCCCATGGAGGCAACCGGATCAGTCTAACGTACTTTCAGCAATTCGCGAAGTGCAGCTAAGCGTTTCGTGAGCATAGCCTCATTGCCATTCGTCGTTGGACGGTAGTAGGACGTTCCGCGAAGATCTTCAGGCAGATAGTGCTGGGCCGCGACATGGTGAGGTGCATCGTGCGCATAGATGTAGTCCACGCCGTGTCCAAGAGCTTGAGCACCACTGTAATGAGCATCTCGGAGGTGCATAGGAACCGGCCCCCCTTTTCCT
>USHU01000203.1 GCA_900554605.1 uncultured Actinomyces sp. | reverse complement strand
CAGAAATGCGCGCGGCCACAAGCTTAGGAGTGAATCGTTTAATATCCACATCTGCTGCTTTTAGCCCCATCTGAATCAGGCGCTGAGAATCCTGCGAATCATAAATACTAAAAGTCGATCGCAAACCGGCTGTGCGGTATTCCGCACGCAATACTCGCACACACGCCGAGTGGAAGGTGGACACCCACATCCTGCGTGCCGCTCCCCCACCCACCAGGGCCTCAACACGCTCACGCATTTCGGCGGCTGCCTTATTGGTGAAGGTAATCGCTAAAATCTCGCCGGCGCGAGCCTGGCCAGTTGCCAAAAGGTACGCGATTCGATGTGTGAGGACGCGGGTCTTCCCAGAGCCCGCACCGGCCATGATGAGCAAAGGAACGCCCCGATGCTCGACCGCTGCGCGCTGCTGATCGTTGAGTCCCGCAAGCAAGCTTTCGGGGTCTTTCTGCGGCGACGAGGCCTGCGCCCACGCTGCGCCAGCACTCAGGGGATCGCTAGCGCTCCCGAGGCCTCGGCTATCGACAACAGACCCCCAGTTTCCCGCCGCCTGAGAAGTTGGGTCGTACAGGGGCAGGTCTTCCTGGGAATCGCTGCCGAAATCGAGGAAAGAGCCGAGATTGGGAAGTGAGTGTTCCTGATCCATTTTCAGTGCTTGTGGTAGACGCCCTTGGTCGCGTGAACAGGTTCAGCAGTGACATTCATGCCGAGTTGGCGCAAGATTCCCTCGTCAACGCTGCCAAGCAGAACTGAAGAGTGAACATCGCAGCCAGTCAGCTTCGACAGTTGGTTCAAGGCCGCTGCTGCGCGTTCATTGGAGCGCGCGGATCCAGCCAAAGCGATCAGCACCTCATCGGTGTGCAAGCGAGGATTGCGGCTGCCCAGATGCTCGGTCTTGAGCTTTTGGATAGGCTCAATCTGTTCGGGGGCGAGCAACTTCTCATCATCGTCAATTCCGGCAAGAAGCTTCATCGCGTTCAAGAGCATCGCAGAGCATGGCCCCAGCAGGTCCGAGGTCTTTCCAGTAACAATGCGCCCGTCGGCCAGTTCCATTGCAGCTGCCGGGTAGCCGGTCTCTTGCGCCCGCTTCAGGGCGGGCGCGACAACGGGGCGGTCCTCGCTGGTCAGGTTCATTGCGGTCATCAGGCGAGCCGCACGCTCAGACTGTACGGGCGGAAGATCCTCGCGCGCCTCCAGCGCCAAAGCCTTGTACCAGCGGCGAATGATTTCCTGCTTGGAAGCTTCGCGGCAGGCCTCGTCGTCGCTGATGCAAAACCCGGCCATATTGACACCCATGTCGGTGGGCGACTGGTAGGGGGAAGTTCCCATGATTTTTTCCAGGAGGCGACGCAAAACCGGGAAGGCCTCAATATCGCGGTTGTAGTTGACCGTGGTTTCGCCGTGAGCCTTCAAGTGGAAGTGGTCAATCATGTTGACATCGTCCAGGTCCACGGTTGCCGCCTCGTAGGCGACATTCACTGGGTGATCCAGGGGGAGGTTCCAGATCGGGAAGGTCTCAAACTTTGCGTATCCCGAGGTCATTCCGCGCTTGTGATCGTGGTAAAGCTGAGAAAGGCAGGTTGCGAGCTTGCCTGAACCGGGACCGGGAGCGGTCACGATCACCAGCGGGCGAGTCGTATGGACATATTCGTTGCGCCCCAAACCTTCGTCAGAAACGATGAGATCGATGTTATTGGGGTAGCCCTCGATGGGATAGTGACGTGCGACCTTGATTCCGCGGGCTTCGAGCTTGCGCTTGAAGGCATGGGCTTGGTCGTTGGAATCACTCCAGCGCGTGATGACAACATTGCCCACGTACAGCCCGTATTCGCGGAACATATCGATGTGGCGGAAGACGTCATCTTCGTAGGTGATTCCCAGGTCTTCACGCATCTTGCGGCGCTGGAAATCTTGGGCGTTGACGGCGACGACAATTTCGGCCTCGTCAGCAAGCTCGGCCAGCATGACAATCTTGTTATCCGGTGTGAATCCGGGAAGAACCCGAGAGGCGTGCATGTCGTCAACAAGCTTGCCGCCGAACTCAAGGTACAGGGTTCCACCGAACTGCTGGCGACGTTGCGCAATGTGTTCAGATTGAAGAGCTAGATACTGATCGCGGTCGAAACCGATTGCGTGCATGATCGCCACTCCCAAGGCATCGTGGTGCAAGGACTACTCATGGTATCGCCCCTACCCCGCATCTTTGTCCATGAAGCGCCCAGCACACGGGTGAACTTCACCGCAAGGCATCTGAAAGACTAAATAATGTGCCTTTGCATGGCCCAGTGAGTGAGCTCATTTCGATTCGACAGCTGGAGCTTGCGAAGCACCGCAGATACGTGTGTTTCCACGGTTTTAATCGAAATAAAGAGCTCTGATGCGACCTCTTTGTAGGGGTAGCCGCGAGCTATCAAACGCATCACTTCTTGCTCACGTGCAGACAAAAGGTCCAGTTCATCGTCGTGGGCAGCAATCGGGGCATTTCCGCCGCCGAAAGCATCGAGCACGAAACCCGCTAGGCGCGGCGAGAAGGCCGCGTCCCCTGCTGCTACGCGACCAATGGCCTCGACCAGTTCGGGGGTGGAAATTGATTTGGTGACGTAGCCGCG
>USHU01000202.1 GCA_900554605.1 uncultured Actinomyces sp. | reverse complement strand
CCATGAGGCGCGCGCGTCCACGCGTCGTCTCCGAGGAAGGAACGTAAGAGGGAAGATCTTCGGGCACGAGGCGACCCATCCGTTGGCCTCGGGAAATACCAATCACCGTGATCCCAGCCCCCAGCATCATGACCATGGGGAGGAACCAGGAGGGAGTGAGGGACGCGGTATCTGGTTCGTCAAGGCTGTCCGAGTAATTGGCGTTGTACCACAAGATCACGGGCTTTTGAGCCATTGCATTGATGAGCATCGAGGCGTTGCCTTCTTGGTCGATATTCCCATTCGTTGCAATTTCAGAATCGGCAAAAACAGCACGGAAGTAGGTGCCTTCGCTCTTCTCGAGGTAGGCGTAGGCGCCGTTTGAAGGGAAACACTTCGTCCAGCCGCTTTCGGTCGGGTTGATGAGCTGTCCGTTAGGATTCTCGATCTGCTTTGCGGCGCGTGCAGATTTTAGTTCGCACTGTGCGGTGAGCGTGTCGGGATTGTACGACTTCTTCTCGTAATTCGTTGTGATGTGAAGAGGCTCAAAATCGGTGCTTGGGCGCTGCAAAAGATAGACGGCGCGCTGAAGCTGATCGTCAAGTTTTTGAGCGGTTGTCGTGGTCAAATCCTCGGGATCGGTGATGACCGCGGTTGTCTCGGGAGTTGAGCGTGCCACCAATTCTTGGATCGAGTGAATGTGAATGACCTTCACCCCGTGATGACGCATGGCATCTGCAAGAGCTTGGCTTCCCGAATTACCTGGATTCGACGGTGAGAGGGAGGAATAATCCGCCTCATTACGGGGAATGAGGGCGGTTGCAATCATGACTGATAGCGAAAAGAAGAAAACCATCACCAGCGGACGGATAGCTTTCCACCGCTGAGTGAGAGTGGGGGTGACGACGGCAGTTTGAGCACTTTTCATGCCGAGGTCCGCTTCTTTGCAGCCGGCGTGTAGGCGGAGATCAGTTGATCCATCTGTTCACACTCTGATGCGCTGGCGTGTGCATCACCGTAGCGCACCGCTGCGAAAGAGGAAGTTGCCTGATTGATGGCTACGGAAAATTGAGGGAGTGCGGAAATTGCTGCTTGGGCAGCCTCGTTGGCAGTTAAACCCGGAGTGTCGCGAAGGATTCCGCCGCTGGCAAGATGAAGAACGAAAAGCCGGTAGGACCAAATAAGGACGGCATCGAGATCGCCCTGTGCTCGTGCTTGGGCAATCTTCTCTTTGACGTCGACAAGTGACAGCTCAGAATCGGCGTCAAACACTGCTGCGTGTCGAAGGCGTCGGCGCATGCGGATGGGATGCGTTGCGACAATGACGATCAAGGCGACAAGGACAACGCATAGAAGAAAGATAAAGAAACCTGCGATGGGGAAAGAAGCAGGTGCAGCGTGTGCTGCGCCTTGAAAAAGACGATCAACAAGCCAGGTGAAGAAGCGCGAAAGGGGAGAGGGCTGAGTGGGTTGGTAGTCCGGACGCGAAAGCTCCGCTGACACCCATGACCGAGCTTCCTGGTCGTCGGGTGTCAGCGGAGCTTCGCAAACAAACATCAGATGCGTGCAGCTTCTTCAGCGATCATGGGAGCAAGGTTTTCCTTGCGCATGCGCTCATCGAGGTACATCAGCGTCTGGTACGAGGACTGAACCGGGATGATGACCGCCGAGACCAGCGTGGTCAGGAAGGAGGAGATCAAGCTGGTGGTCATGGCGGTAGACAGCGACGCGCCAGCTCCCAAAATTGCCCCGATGATTGCGCCGAGAATCATGCCAATCACACCAACGACAAGGCCGATGATGATCATGCGACCAAGGATTCGCCAGAAGGAGCCCTTGGAAAGGTTCCACGAACGCTTGAGTGCATCAACCGGCCCCAAACCTTCAAGGATCACTGCGAGCGAAATAAAGGCGAACTTCACCGAGAGGAAGCCCACGACGCAGAGCAAGGTGATGAACATCAGGAAGATCAACAGGCCGATCGAGCCTGCGCTTGACGCAAACGAACCGTAATCTCCACTGTTGGCGTATCCGGCTGCTCCCGCGCCGACCAAACCGATCAGAATGAAGAACACGATGAGGATGACCAGAGTGACACCGAATTGAATGGCGGCCAGGAGCAGAGTTGTGAGCAGCACCGGAACGATACGAGGCGAGAAGCGGTTCCATGCATCAGCCGGCGTCGACTTGCGGCCAAGAACTGCATCCCACACGGTCAGGGCGAGCATGCCGGCCAAGAAGGTCGTGCCGACGAAACTGAAGAGGGACGAGACAATGGTGCCGCTGAAGCTCGACATCATCGAGTACACGGAGAAATTACCCGACATGAGCGAGTTCGTCAGAGCCTGAATGCTGATTGCAGTGAAGATCGTCTCAACAAGGGCGACAACTGCCATAACCGCGAAGGCAAAACCGAACATGGTCTGCGGATTGACGCGAACCGCCTGGAAAGCGCCGGTGAGGATCTCGCCAACGGTCAGAGGACGCAGGGGAATGATACCGGGCTGGGCAACGGTCCATGCAGTTCCGCCCTGTCCTTGGGCTCCCTGCCACGCTGCTGCAGGCTGAGGAGCTGCGCCCCACTGCTGCTGGGGCTGAGCCTGGGGTGCTCCCCAGGGCTGCTGGGGTTGTGCCTGCTGAGGCTGGGGCTG
>USHU01000201.1 GCA_900554605.1 uncultured Actinomyces sp. | reverse complement strand
CTCCGACTACATTTTGGACCTTGCCGCTGGGACCGGCGCGTCATCGGTGGCGATCGCGCGCAGTGGTGCTCGCGTTGTGGCATGCGATCTCTCGGCCGGAATGATTGAAGTGGGACGCGCTCGCCACCCCGAGGTTGATTTCGTTCAGGGCGATGCCATGAATCTTCCCTTCGAGGACAATACTTTTGACGCGGTCACAATTTCCTACGGGCTACGAAATGTACCCGATCCGAAGCGCGCCTTGGAAGAAATGTCTCGCGTGACGCGTCCGGGTGGGCGTTTGCTTGTCTGCGAGTTTTCAACGCCAACATCGGCGCTTCTGCGCGCCGGTTACTCGCTGCACCTTCAGTATGTGATGCCGCTGGTTGCGCGCTTTGCGTCCTCAGACGATGTTGCCTACGACTACTTGGCTGAGTCGATCCTTGACTGGCCGGCTGCTCCCGAAGTTGCAGCCTTGATTGCCGAGGCCGGGTGGAGCGATGTGCACTACCGCTACCTCACGGGTGGGATCGTTGCGCTTCATCGAGCCGCCAAGGCCTAGAGGGGCGCGGAAGACTTCCGGTCGTTTGCAGAGTGCGGACTGCAGTCGGCCGGATCCTTTTATGGCCCTCACGCGGAGCGCATAATGGGGGAGTCGAAGAAGACTGTGTGAATGGAGCCTTCATGTCCACACCACTGCGCGTCGGAATCATTGGATTGGGAGCGCGATGCACCATCGTCAAGAACTGTCAGGATTCCACAGTGCCTGCTGAGCTCGTCGGCGGCTGCGATCCCAACCCCGCAATGCGCGAGCGCGCTCGTGAAATCCTTGGCGACCATCCGTGGGTAGAAAGCCTGGAAGAGCTTCTTCGCCTGGGAATTGATGCGGCAATTGTCACCAGCCCCGATGACACGCACGAAGACATCACATGCCAACTGCTCGAGGCCGGGGTTGGAGTCTACTTAGAAAAACCCATCGCCATCACCATTGAGGGTGCCGATCGCGTGCTTGAGACCGCGTTTCGAACCAGGACTCCGCTCTATGTTGGACACAATATGCGCCACATGGCCGTTGTCCGAATCCTGCGCCAAGTTATTCGCGATGGGTTGATCGGCGAGGTCCGTGCAATCTGGTGCCGGCACTTCGTGGGAAACGGCGGCGACTACTACTTCAAGGATTGGCACGCTGATCGTAGCCGTACGACAGGCCTGCTGCTCCAGAAAGCTGCCCATGACATTGATGTCATGAATTGGCTCTCCGATTCTGTCCCCGAGCGGGTCGTCGGAATGGGGGAGCTCATGGTCTACGGAAAACTCGCAGATCGCAGCGGCCAGCGCCGCGATCGCGTCATGAGTGACTGGTTTTCTTATGAAAACTGGCCGCCGGAATCCCTCACGGGACTCAACCCCGTCATTGACGTTGAAGACCTCTCGATGTTCATGATGAGACAGGTCTCAGGAACCATGATTTCCTACGAGCAGTGCCACTTCACTCCGGATTACTGGCGAAGTTACACCGTCATTGGAACCCAAGGACGCGCAGAGAACTTCGGTGACGGTGACGGGGGAGTGGTGCGGGTGTGGAAGCACCGGAGTCGCTGGGAACCTCAAGGCGACATTGAAATTCCGATCCGAGGTGATGCTCGTGGTCACGATGATGCCGACGTCGCAACAATGGACGAATTCTTGCGTTTTGTTGCTCACGGAGATCAAACAGATACGACACCTTTGGGCGCGCGTGAGGCTGTTGCTGCAGGGGTCCTTGCAACGAAGTCGCTACGCGAGGGCAATATTCCCTTCGATGTACCACGGGTAGCCCCGCACATTGCTGCCTATTTTGAGGGCAATCAAGAACGAGGCCACCGGTGAAGACCGCGTGATCTGCGGTTTTTGGCTGGAAAAGAACTGGGGGAATCTGCGGCGGAGAGCAGGTGATTGGAGACTCCTGAGTCGCAACTGGACGTGCTCTCAAGAGCTGCGAGAAAGTGCAGTTTTCTCCCGATCTATCTCTTTGGATCATTAACGCAACGTGCATGTGCGTAAATTAAATACGGGTGTGCGCTCGCTCACGGCCCCAAAGTGTTGTGCTCACGGACTTTTTGGCGTTCTTCGGCCCTTTGTGGACGCTGTGACTATCGTCGTCTAATGGACCCTGATTACATTCAGGTGCTTTATGGAGCGTTCAGGAGGAGTGGTGAGCCAGCAGGCCCAGGACATGAGTGCCGACGTCGTCGTAGTCGGCGCCGGCCCCGGCGGTGCATCGACCGCTTACCATCTGGCGACCCTTGGAATTGATGTCCTCCTTGTCGACAAGGCGCGTTTCCCGCGTGACAAGATCTGCGGTGATGGCCTGACTCCCGCTGCCGTTCAAGAGCTCATCCTCATGGGTGTCGATACTTCTGGTTGGGCACGAAACCGCGGTTTGACGGTCATTGGAGGCGGCCACACAATCCACATGGAGTGGCCCGATCAGGCCTCGCTTCCCGGATACGGAATGACGCGCGCGCGCATGGACCTTGACCATGCGCTGGTTCAGCGTGCACAGAGTGCGGGAGCTCGCCTCGAAGAAGAACTGACCGTCACCGAGGTGATCCAAGATTCTGCCCACCGGGTGTGCGGCATTCACGCGCGCCGAGGCCGTGGCGCAAACACCCAGGATGTGACCATCCGCGCCAAGTTGGT
>USHU01000200.1 GCA_900554605.1 uncultured Actinomyces sp. | reverse complement strand
CGCGAAACGGGCGTAAAGGTTGCCGCAATGCGTGACCGCGTTGATGCGCCCGGTCGACACATTCTCTTCCTCTCGGGAGACCTAGGGGAGAGCGCCGTGGATGCGGCTTTCCTTGTCGAGGCCATTTCCAGCGGCCGCGCGGACCTTGCCTGCGCTGTCCCCGCGGGCCTCGGCAGCGAGGATCCGAGCAGTGCGCGCAAAGAGACCGCCGCGCAACGCCTCGCACACAATACGATTCGCCGCCAAACGGGTTGGGATTCTCAAGCGCCCCTGTCCGAACAGCTGTGTATCACCCGCGAGGCGCTCAACGCGATCATGCCTTTTGCCAATGGTTACGGCCTAGAACTGGACATGAAGGTCCGGTTGCTCGCTTTGGGGATGACCGCTATCGAATTGCCCTGCGCTTTTGAGCACACGGGTGATGACCATAGCCTGGTCGCTTTGAACCGGCCGGCGAGCCTAGCCGATGTCGCGTGGACTTCGACGATGCTTGCGTTGCGTAAGGTTCGCCTTCGTCGACGCTATCGCACTCCTGTTTCGGCGCAGCGCGTGGGCATTCCCTTCCCAGATCCCGAACACACTCCGGTTTCCCAATCACGTCCAGGAGAAGTCAGTTAATGTCTGAAAAAGGTACCCGTCGGCGCCCCTTAGAGCTGTTTTCGGCTTATCTTCCCGCGGCCCTTTCGGTCCTGCTCGGGGCCTGCTTATACATCACTTTCTCTGTGGGACAGTGGCGCTCGCTTGATGTCCCCTCGTGGGATCTGGCTATTTTCACCGAAGCCGCGAAATCCTATAGTCACTTCCAGGCGCCGATCGTTCCCGTCAAAGGCCCCGGATACAACCTGCTGGGCGATCACTTCCACCCGATTTTGGTGCTTTTGGGGCCGATCTATCGCCTCTTCCCCTCAGGATTGACCCTGCTGGTTGTTCAAGATCTTTTGATTGCGGTTTCAGCGTGGCCGCTGGTTCGCCTCGCGACGAAGCAGGCGGGATGGCTCCTCGCCTCGATTATCGGTATCGGCTACGTGACCGCATGGGGTTTCCAAGGCGCTGTCGCCTCCCAATTCCACGAAATTGCCTTCGCGCTCCCCATGCTTGCGTGGGCCTCGGCCGCTTTCGTTGAAGGCCGTTGGGTGGCAACGATGGCATGGTCTGCGCCGCTTGTTATGGTTAAGGAAGACCTTGGCCTCACCATCATGATGATTGGCTTGATTCTGTCGTGGCGAGGCAGAGATTCGATCAAGAGCTTCGCGTACCCCCTGTTTTTTGCGGCTTTCGGAGTCATCGCTTTCGTCGTGACGATTAAGCTCCTGCTGCCCGCTTCAGGAACCTGGGCCTACAGCCTCGATGGCTCGCAGGGCCGTGGAAACGTGACCCTGATCGAAAGGGCCTTGTGGCCCTCACAAAAGTTCGGTGTTATCGCCATGGCCGTCTTGGGTGCAGGGATTATTGGCCTCGCCTCGCCCTGGTTCTGGGTGATTCTGCCGACGATCGCATGGCGTTTCCTCGGTTCCGTCGACTACTACTGGGATTGGAAGCACTGGCACTACAACGCAATTTTGGTGCCGATCCTTCTGGGCGCACTCTTGGACGCTCATCGCAGGTGGAGTGAGCGCGAGCAATCTGACATTTCACGAGGCCTGGGCTGGGTGATCAGTCGACAGCGTCCCTTCGTCGCCACGGTTGCCTTGGCGATCCCCTGTGCGGCCGCACTCATCACGGCCCCGCAGCTTCCCATGTGGAAGATGACGAACCCGGGGTTTGGAGCAGTGAGCTCCAGGATGAGTCAGGTTCAGGAGATCAATTCATTGATCCCGGAAAACGCCAATGTCGAAACGGACCTGACTCTGCTTGCCTACCTGATCCCCGATCATGAGGTCTACTGGGTGGGATCCGCGAAGGGTGTTGCCGTGGATTACGTAGTTGTTGATCAGCGCGGTGCCGCCTGGGGTGATCAGAAAAACGTTGAAGCTGTCTCCTATGCGCAGGGAGCACACCCTGGCTCGACCTATAAGTTGATTTACAACTCGGGAGGCTTCCAGGTCGCTCAGCGCGTTAACTAGGAACGTTCATGCGAATTGATTGAGCGTCATATCAGTCAAGACACACGGTGCCCCCGCGATTTGCGCGGGGGCACCTGCATGAGAGTGATCTTTTCAGTGCGCGCGACGCAGCCTCATGGAGTTGAGGACAACGCACACTGAGGACATGGCCATCGCTGCCGAAGCAAGCATCGGGTTGAGAAGCCCGAAGATCGCTAGCGGAATCATGATGACGTTGTAGAAGAATGCCCAGAAGAGGTTCTCTTTGATGACCTTGAGGGTCGCTCGCGAAATACGAATCGCGGCGGCAGCCATCGTGGGGTCTGAGCTCACTAGCGTCATATCTGCGACGGCGATCGCGCTATCCGCGCCCGAACCCATGGCAATACCCAAACCCTGAGTCGAGGCCTGTGCCAGAGCAGCCGCGTCATTCACGCCATCGCCCACCATGGCTACCTGGTGGCCTTCTTCTTGAAGGCGCATCACGGCATCGCGCTTGTCTGCGGGAAGAACTCCTGCAATAACCGAGTCAATCCCCACCTGCGAGGCAACAAAGCGCGCTGCAGATTCGTGATCACCGGTCAGCAGGGTCGGAGTAATCCCCAGGGCTTTCAGCTGGGCAA
>USHU01000199.1 GCA_900554605.1 uncultured Actinomyces sp. | reverse complement strand
CACACGTCCACGCGCATCTCACCGGAGGTGAGGGTGGAACGGGTGTGGAACGTGTTACCGCACGTGCAGGTCACGACGGTGTCCACGTATTCGGGGTGAATGCCCTTCTTCATGGATATATCTCCTGGATCGTTTGGTGCCCCGGGTCCGAATCGCAGTGCCCATCACATCTGGCGATGAGTCACCTTCCACTGAAAATCAGCGGGACGAAGCGGTGAAGCGGAAGCCGACATGACATTATGCCATGTCCTCCCCCATCATTGCCACGCTCAGACCATTCGCTGAGCGTGAAATGGGTAATGATTACGCTACGCGTTTAGAAGGACGAGGAGGAGCCCGAACCGGAGAAGCCTCCACCTGAACTTCCATAGCTTCCATCACTGGAATCACTGCTGTGCGTCCAGGTGTGTGCCGTGTTGTAGGTGTGCTGTTGGTACCACATCGACTGATAAATATAGGTATCCGATTCCCATCCGGGCATGCGGTAGCTTCCGAAAGCAATGGATTTCAGCGTGTCCGCGCTCACCCCGGCACTTTGGGTATTGAGGCGAATGGTTGAGGTCGGATCATAGGTATGAAGGGTGCCATTCAAGTGATACGAGCCCTTGTAACCGACCGTTGCGGCGCCATCGGATTCGTCCTGCATGGTTTCCCATTTTTCGTAGCGTTCTTGCCCGAGTTTGGTGGTATCAGCTTTGAGAGATGCCACGACGACGCCTTTGACCCAATTTCGAGTTTCGTTCGCAATACGATCAAGGGTTTCCAATGCGTTCACGGGGGTAACCGCACCCTGACCGATCTGATCTTTGAGCTGAACGATGAGTGCCTGCTGATCGACGATCCAGCGGAGGATCTCTTCTTGACCTCGCATTGCGTCGGGGGTTCCCATTTCTTTACTCACCGAGGTGACAAGCTCCCCAAGCGCAGTCAGGTCCTCAATGACCGGGCCGATTTCCTTCATCCAGGCGTCGACCCACCCACTTCCGAGATTGAAGAACTCAGAGGCAGAGAAAACTGTGTCGTCAGTTGAATCCATTGAAGTGGTCAAACTGAGAAGAGTGTCGGTCTTGTCCTTGAGGACAGCGCTGAAGTACTCCCAGAAACGAGGGGTTCCAATTTCCGCCCATTTCTCTTGAGCGATGCGGAAATTCGCTTGATATTCGGTGTAGCGCAGCTCAAGTTCATCGTGATACTTACCGCTATCGCCGATCAAGGCAAAAGCTCGCTCGGCTCGATTGTGGTCCGCCTGCACGTGTTCCCAGTGCTCGCGAGCCTGTCGCAAATTCCTACGGGAATCGCGGCGGAGCTTGAAGCCCTTCCATACGGTAACGAGGCCTAAGAAAGAGACAAACCATGCTGGCCCGGGGGGAAGTTCTCCATCGGAAGTGCTATTTCCATTTGCGTCTGGAACGTAGGTTGCCGCTTCCTTCGCGGCTTCGATCATTCCCGCACTCCAACGACCGGCCCGGAAATCATTTTTTGCGGCTTCTTGGATTTTGTCTTGTTTACTGCTGGATACCTTGGTGTCTTCCCCAAAGTAGGTACCGACTTTTCGATAGCTCGGAGATACAGCAAGGATCACCAATCCATCAGCCCACTTGTTTCCACTTGCCGAGAGCCAGTCTTTATGAGAACTGCGCGCGTAGTTCAAGACCGCTTCGTTGAAGTTTCCGGTGGGCACGGTATCGGTCGATAAAACGACAAGCTTCACCGGCTGTTTGAAAGGCACTTGGCCCAGTGCAGTTTGAAGGCTCTGCCCGTTGACAGTGTCAAAGCTTGAGGTCTGGTCATAGATCTCAACATTGGGATAGTACTGGTTGGCAGCACGCGCAGTCGAAATACTGGACATCACGATCGGGAAGAGCCACACAGCCGGAACAGAGAGCATGACGAGCAGTCCGCACAGCATTCGCATCATGCCGCGCCTTGCAGTTGCCTTCTTCTTACCTGAGGGGTCGTCTCGAACAATCACTTGAGGCGTATCAGCCATAACCATCCCATTTCATTGTCGACTAGTAGCAGAATAATGACCTCTCCCAGGCAGAACAAATGGGGCGAAAGACCACCCAGTCTTTCGCCCCACTCGTCGGTTATGCTCAATCTGCGGAAGGAACTTGCTTTTGAACCAGCATGAGGAATTCCGCATTCGATTGCGTTTCCTTCAAACGGTCCAAAACCGCCTCCAATGCACTTTGCTGATCCAAGGTGCCCAGGACTCGACGCAGTTTCCACATGATGCGCAGTTCTTCGGGCTTGAGCAGCATCTCTTCGCGACGGGTTCCCGAAGCGTTGATATCAATAGCCGGGAAGATTCGACGGTCAGCGAGCTGACGCGAGAGCCGCAGTTCCATGTTGCCCGTCCCCTTGAACTCCTCGAAAATCACCTCATCCATCTTCGAACCGGTCTCAACCAGTGCCGAGGCAATAATGGTCAGCGATCCGCCCTCACGCAGATTGCGCGCTCCGCCAAAGAACTTCTTCGGGGGGTACAGCGCAGAAGCATCAACACCACCGGAGAGGATACGACCCGAGGCCGGTGCCGCTAGGTTGTATGCGCGAGAAAGCCTGGTGATGGAGTCGAGAAGAACGACAACATCTTGGCCGAGTTCAACTAGACGCTTGGCTCGTTCGATCGCCAGTTCAGCAACGATTGCGTGATCCGAGGC
>USHU01000198.1 GCA_900554605.1 uncultured Actinomyces sp. | reverse complement strand
CGCAGGGTGTTGTTGAGCAGCGAGGTTGAACCGCCGTAAAGCGAAGGCGAAGCAACGCCGTTGTTCCCCGCGGATGCCAGGTTGAGAACCGCAAGGGTAATTGCGGACTGGCCTGAGGATGTCAGGAGCGCGCCGACGCCACCTTCGAGGGCAGCGATTCGGGCCTCGACGTAATCATTGGTCGGGTTGCCCAAGCGAGTGTAGATGGGGCCAAGCTCTTGCAGGGCGAAGCGGGCTGCGGCTCGTTCCGCGGAGTCAAAGGCAAATGAGGTTGTTTGAAGAATCGGGATGGAAGTTGCACCGGTCTGGGGATCACGGTCCCAACCCGCGTGGATTTGCTTGGTCTCGAATGCCCAAGAGTTCTGGTATTCGGTGTCTGCTGCTTCAGTTGCGCCCATTGTTGTCTCTCCTTGTGTTCACGTTTTTGATTCTTGTGACGTGAGGAGAGGCGATGGCTGAAGGGGTCGAGCCGCTGCGCTCACGATTCGGCGATTGCGGCAGTTTCCAACGCAAAGACGTACGACCCGGGCGAGTAATCTCTAGCCATCAGTAGGTCTGGTCAAAAGCTGACGCGTGGGTCAGCTACGCATTCGTTGGAACATAGCCTCATGCTATGGCCCAGAAGCGGGTCGCGCGCGGCGTGTTCATATCGTGGGCGAATGTAACACATGCTCATGCGGCATCGCCTTTAATCACATCACCCTTCGACAGGTCGGAGCCGCTGAAAATGTACTTGCGGATTCTGGTGCTCACTGATGGATCTCCCAACACTAAAGTGGGGGCTCCCGTTCGGGAGCCCCCACTTATTTCGTGAATTCTCAGCCCTCTGCCTCGAGTCTCTTCTGTTCCTCCGGTGTCAGCTTGGCAATACCAATACCCGTTGCCGCCCAGAGAAGCGCGAAGAAGATGGCGATCCAGTTCGAAATCGCCCACGGCATGTAGGACAGAGTGGCGACGCCCAGAGTTCCAGCCATATAAGCGCCCGCAGACGTCCACGGCAAGATCGGCTCCCACACGGTCGCAGCATCCTCAATGGTTCGCGACAGGTTCTTCGGATCTAGGCCGCGCTTGATGTACTCGCCACGCAGCATTTCGCCCGGAATCAGCAGCGACACTTGGCCGTTCGACGTAATGCCGATAACCGCCAGGCCCGTCACGATCGTTGATGCGATCAATGCAAACGTTGATTTCACGGGAGCTAGCAGGCTCGAAATCAACACATCCAGCGATCCAGACACAGAAACGGTGCCCGCGAAGGCAATCGCACAGAAACAAATCAGCAGGACGCTCATCATCGAGTTCATACCGCCGCGCTCCAACAGGCGCGTCACATCTGCAATGACAGAATCCGCTTGGAAGCCTGCTTTACCGACCATATCGACGGTGAAGCCATCCACGGATGCCACAACCGAGTTCGTGAAGGAGACACCCTGGAAGACGACCGCGTTGAAGATAGCGGTTGCGCAGGACACCAGCATGACGGGCACGGTTGGGAACTTCATCACCGAACCAACCAGGACGACTAAGACCGGTACCAGCAGAAGCAAGTTCCAATTAAAGGCAGAATCTAGGGTCGCCAGGATTGTATTCACTTTCTCGGGCACGGTGCCGCCGGAAGACTGAAGGCCGAAAATCAGGTACACAACTGCGGAGGTGAGGAAGGCCGGAACTGTTGTCCACATGAGGTGACGAATGTGAGTAAACAGGTTGACACCCGTCACCAGCGAAGCAATGTTGGTCGTATCCGACAGCGGAGAGAGCTTGTCACCAAAGTAAGCACCCGCCACGATCGCGCCAGCCACCATCGGCAGATTCGCATCCATTCCGACTGCAACGCCCATGAAGGCGACGCCAACCGTTCCCGCAGAACCCCAGGACGTACCGGTACACAAGGACACAATGGCCGTGACAACCAGCGCAATGAGGGCAAGGAATTGCGGGTTAATGATCTTCAAGCCGTAATAGATCAGCATTGGGATTGTGCCGCCAGCCATCCAGGTGCCAATCAAGGCGCCAACGACAATCAGAATAAGAACGGCCGGCATGGTCTTCGCGATCTTTTCGGCGATTGCGCCGATGATCTCATCCCACGTATAGCCCAAGGCAATGGCAACAATGCCAGCTACCACGGACGACGCGATAAGCAGCGGCTCCACCGGGAGGCTCGCCGCAATGTAGCCGCCGCCCAGAAGGACGATCAGCGTGACCGCGGGAATTGCCGCGACCAGGAGAGATGGAGTGCGGTGAGCCCGCTTCTCCGAGGAGGTGACTGACATCGTCAATCCTTTCTTATTTGTTGCGTCCGCGCGCCAGTGCGCGTCCGTTCAGTTCGATGCGATCACCGCGATCGCCTCGCACAAGCGCTCCAGAGCCCGCAGCAGCTCACGCTCAGGAAGCGCCACGTTGATGCGGAAATACCCTTCGTAAGATGCCCCGAAGTCCTCGCCCGGGGAGACAGCGACCCGCGCGGCGGCCACGGCCTCGTCAAGAGATGCGGACGAGGCCAGGTAGGCGCGGGCGTCTACCCACACCAGGTACGTGCCATCGGGGTCGACGACGCGGGCCTGGGGCAGCGCTCGGCGCAGGTAGGCCACGGCCACGCGCAGGTTCGCGTCGATGCGAGCGCGCAGCTCATCCACCCACGCCTCGCCGAGGTTCCACGCGGCA
>USHU01000197.1 GCA_900554605.1 uncultured Actinomyces sp. | reverse complement strand
TCGGTGATGTCGTAGGCATCGCCCGAGAAGTTGCGGACCATCTCGTTCATGCCGTTGACGCCGATGGTAGAGAAGTGATTGTTCAGGTGGCCCAGGTAGCGCTTCGAGTAAGGGAAGAGCCCGTGATCCATGTGGTACTGAATCGTTTCACGCTTGGCTTCGAGGCTTTCCGAGCCGACGTTGATCAGTCGGTCCAGTTCCTTGACGAGGCCCTCCATGTCTCCCGCGAAACGGTAACCCAGGCGCGCCATGTTAATGGTGACGACACCGATGGAACCGGTCAGTTCTGCTGAACCGAAGAGTCCGTTTCCACGCTTGAGCAGCTCGCGAAGATCCAGCTGGAGACGGCAGCACATTGAGCGGATCATGTGCGGGTCCAGGTCAGAATTGATGAAGTTCTGGAAGTAGGGCAGACCGTATTTCGCGGTCATTTCGAAAAGGGCCTCAACGTTTTCGCCCTCCCAATCGAAGTCGGGAGTGATGTTGTAGGTCGGGATGGGGAAGGTGAAGACGCGGCCATCGGCGTCTCCCCCGGTCATAACCTCGATGAAGGCACGGTTGACAAGGTCCATTTCCTTCTGGAGCTCACCATAGGTGAAATCAACGATCTCATCACCGATCAGCGGGTGCTCGTCAACCAGATCATCGGGGCAGGTCCAGTCGAAAGTGAGGTTAGTAAAGGGGCACTGGCTTCCCCAACGCGAAGGCACGTTGAGGTTGTAGATCAGTTCCTGCATGCACTGAAGGATCTCGTCGTAGGTCATATTGTCCAGCCGAACGAAAGGCGCCATGTAGGTATCGAAGGAGGAGAAGGCTTGGGCGCCGGCCCATTCGTTCTGGAGCGTGCCGAGGAAGTTCACGATCTGGCCGCAGGCGGAAGAGAAGTGCTTGGGGGGTGCTGAGGCGATCGCGCCACTGACCCCGTTGAAGCCCTCCTGAATGAGGCGCTTGAGCGACCATCCTGCGCAGTAGCCAGCGAACATATCGAGGTCGTGGATGTGAATGTCACCGTTGCGGTGTGCCACGCCCGCTTCGGGAGAGTAGACGCGCTCCAGCCAGTAGTTCGCAATCATCTTTCCGGCGGAGTTGAGGATCAGACCACCCAGTGAGTATCCCTGGTTGGCGTTTGCGTTGACGCGCCAGTCAGAGCGGTCGAGGTATTCCTCGATCGTTGAGATCGCGTCGATTTCGTAGCGTGTTGTGGGAGACGTAGTCACGATTGACCTTTCCGGCCTACTTGGCATCATCGCTATGGGGCACAATATCTAGTGCTTGAGACGAACGTGTCCCACAATATCTAGTGGCAATATCGAAGAGGCGGGGGCGACATGCGGAGTGTCGCGACTCGCGCAAAATGCGCAATTTACGCGCGGCGGTGCGCGCCTCAGTCAAAGCCACGAACAGGCTGTGAATAAGTTTTTCGTATTTACTCGCCTGAGAGGCGATCAACCTCGTGGATCACGAGGCCACCAACTGCAATCACCGCAAAAGAAGAAATCCCCGCAAGCACATGCGCTCTGCGCGGCAAAGCATCCAAGAACTCCGCGTAGGTAATGCCCCCGGACCCCATCTGCGCCAAATCATTGGGGGTCAATGCCCACAACGAGTACACCAAGCCCAAGGCAGCGACAATCGCACTTGCAAGCGCAATAACGACCATCGCCTTTTGCACGGGAACCCCGTGACGAGGCCGGTCTTCCAGAGGACACAGAATCAAGGCCCAAAAACCGCACACGGCCATCGCGACCAGCACATCCGAGGGACGATGCCAGCCAAACACCATGACGGAAATACCCACAAGCGACGTCCACAGGTACCCGATCCACGCCGCTGGGCCTCGGAACCATTCGGGAGCAATCATCACCAAGGCCAAGGCAAGGGACATCGCAACAGTCGTGTGACCGGAGGGAAGAGAATTCACTGTCGCAGCTGACATGTGGTAGTCCGGGCGCTCAATCAGAAGCTTGGCAACCTGGGTCGTCGTATTGGCTGCGATCACCATTCCGAGCGCGCGACCCGCAAGCGTTGGGCGACGACGCAGCCAGGCAATAACAACAACCACTACCCCGATAATGACCATTGCCGGAACAGAAATGATGTGGGTGACCGTGCGGCCAAGAGAACCGAGCGGATCAGCCCAGCGCATTGCTGCTTCCATTGACAAGGTGTCAATTGCTTGGCCTTTGACGGTAAAAATCGCGAGGAAAGCGATGACGGCGCTGAGGAGCGCGCACCCTGCCGCGGCACTGATGCGCCGGAAGAGACGAGGGCGGTAGCGTCGTGACGCGGTCTTTGCGGGCGCGGGCGAGGCCGGGCGGTTCACGCGCGGAAATGCAGGACGTGCGCCTCGGGATCCTTCAAGGTGAGCCGAGGCCTCGGGAAGGGTGCGCGTTGCGCTCTCCCCCGCGGATGGCGCGCCGGGGGAAGATGAGGAAAAGACTTCGGTTTCATCGTTGGTGGAGGAAGATTCGGAAAGGTGCGGCTGACGCTCTGCCATCGACTACTCCTTCCCTCTCAACACCGTCTTCAAGGGCTTTATTTTAGTCATCAATACAGAGGTTTATCTATCTGAATGCTTGGTTTTCGCTTGGTTGATCGGGATAACCTTTCTTAATTTTTCCCGTCCCTTATCTCGAGCTTTGACCCCGTGCGTCGGTTACAGTGGAGAAGTCAACAA